>JBKJQC010001180.1:0-2681 GCA_046593995.1 Polyangiales bacterium | reverse complement strand
CCCCGGCCTCCACCGCGCGCCAGTCGTTGCCCGTCGCGACGACCACCGCGTCGACGCCGTTCATGATCCCCTTGTTGTGCGTGCACGCGCGGTAGGGGTCGAGCTCGGCGAACCGCGAGCCTTCTTCCATGCCGCGCGCGACGTCGGCGCCGTTCATGTCCTCGGTCGCGAGCGCGCTGAAGGGGACGCGGCAGGAGACGCGGACCTTCCTGCGATCGCAGAGGTTCGAGAGGATGCGGAAGCCGACGCGGCCGCGAGCCAGGATCGAGAGCTCCTCGCCGACGGCCTCGGCCACCGAGTTCACGAGGTTCGCGCCCATGGCGTCGCGGCAGTCGACGAAGAGGTCGACCACGATCATCCGGTCGCTCTCGACACCGAGCTGGCGGACCTCCATCCGTCGGGCGCCGCCGCCGCGGGCCACGAGGCCGGGGATGGCGCCATCGGCGAGCGTGAGGATCTCTCTCTCGACGGCGCGGATGCGCTCGATCGCCGACGCAGGATCCTCGACGTCGACGAGCTGGATCTGCGCAGCGACGATCGGCGCGTCTGCGTCCGCCTCGAAGCCGCCGCCTTCGCGCGCGATGCGCGCCGCGTTCGACGCCGCCGCCACGACCGACGGCTCCTCGATCACCATCGGGACGACGACGTCGTGCCCGTTGACCCGCACGTTGAGCGTGGTCGCGAACGGCAGCGAATAGATCCCGAGGACGTTCTCCACGGTCTTGTCGCTCGTCGTGACGTCGAGGCCGCGGCTCTCGCAGGCGTCGAGCTCGTGGAGCTCGAGGTGCGTCGCTTCGGCAACGACGCGTCGACGCTCTGCGATCGACAGCTTGAAGAACCCGGGGATGCGAGACGTACGCGCCATTTCAGTTCCGTTTGGTTCGGTGGACGCCGAGGTGTTCGATGGAGAGAGCGATGGGTTCGAGGCCGAGATGGGAGAGGGAGGCGGCTTCCTGCTCGCTCGGCGCGCGGGCGCCAAGCCACAGGACCGTGTCGCCGCCGCCCGCCCCGGACGGCAGCAGTACCGGGTCTTCGCGGAGATCGACGCTGGAACCTTTCACGGCGCTGCTCCGGAGCACGGCCCGTGCCCGCTCCAGCTCGGGGGGGACGAGCGGGAGATCGAGCACGATGCCGAGCTTCGACAATCCCGAGACATGAGCCGCGCACGCAGCGAGGAACGCTTCACCCCATCCGCGTGCGACCGCTTCGGCGCCTGCGTTCGCCGCAGCGACGAGCTCATCGAGGGAATCGCATGCGGCCTCTCGGCGCGCGGCGAGCCGGTCGAGCGCGTCCGACGTCCGCGCCGACCGCGCCAAGGAAAAGGCTTGGAAGACGACGCCGAGCGGGAGCTCGGCGTGCTCGACCTGCAGCGCGTCACCCACGCGACGGACGATGACGACGCCGCCGAACGTCGCCGCCGCGACGTCCCCGCCCGAGCCGCGCGGCTGCACGTCTGCATGGGCGGCGCGGGCGATGTCGAAGATCTGTCGACGAACGGCGGGATCGCTGGGATCGTCGTCCACGAGCGCGCCCGCGGCTGCGACGGCCGCCGCCGCGCTCGAACCGAGACCGAGCTTGCGTCCGCCGCGCTCGAGACCTTCGACATCGACCCACGGCTCGTCGCGTCCGAGGCGACGCGCGACGGCGGCGACCTCGGGGCGCGAGATCAGCGGACGGCGGGTCGCGTCCGCTCGGACGTAGCGATCGACCGCCATCACGACGGCGGGCGCCCCTTCGAGGACGGCATAGGCCCCCGTCGTGAACAGCTTCCCCGGCGCGGCGATCACGCGCCCTCCCGTGCGTCGGCCGACACGAGGCGCGTGGGACCTCCGACGTGCGCGACGATGATTCGCTCCGCCGCCGAAGCGAGCCGTGCCGCGATCGCCTGCGCGTCACTCGGCGCGCACAGCACCTTCACGTGCGGGCCGGCGTCGATCGTGGCCCACGCCGCGATCCCCTCGCGCCGTAGCTCGCGGACGCGCGCGAGGAGCACGAGGGTCGCCGGCGCCCAGTACACGAGCGCGGGGGCGCTCGCGAGCATGCACGCGTGCATGCGGAGCGCGCTCGCCTCCGCCGCGACGCCGAGCCGCTCGAGATCGCGCGCGAGGATCGCCGCGCGCACCTCGCCCGCGAGCTTCGGCGCGTCGTCCACCCACGCGCGATAGTACGGGCTCGTCGCCCGGCAGTGGTCCATGCCCGACGTCGACGAGACGTCCTTCGCGGCGAGCGTGACGGCGGCGACCACGATCGTGAGCGGGAGATGATCCTCCGAGGCGATCGGCAGAGCCGCGGCGTCGTCCTCGATGCCGAGCGCGACGAACCCGCCGTAGATGCTCCGCGCCGCGCTCGCAGAGGCCCTTCGTGCGATGCGGCTCGCGGTCGCATCGTCGACCGGGAGATCGAGCGCGCCAGCGGCCGCGCGCACCAACGCTGCGAACCCCGACGCGCTCGACGCGAGGCCGGACGCAGTCGGGAAGTCGTTGTCCGTCACGATCCGCGCGGCCGTCGTGACGTTCGCCAGCGCGCGCACCTCGTCGAGCAGCCGCGTGACGCGCGCGAGAGGCTCGCCCGAGACGACCTTCCCGCCGAGCACGAGCTCGTCGCGATCGCGCGCGTCGAAGGTCACGGTCGTGCGCGTGGCGAGGCCGCCGAGCGCGACCGACACGCTCGGCGTCGCGGGG
>JBKJQC010001077.1:0-4206 GCA_046593995.1 Polyangiales bacterium | reverse complement strand
CGGCGACGGTGTGAACGACGCGCCCGCGCTCGCCCGCGCCGACGTGGGGATCGCGATGGGAGGTGGCACCGACGTCGCGATGCAGGCCGCCGACATCACGCTGATGCGCAGCGACCTGCGCTCGCTCGTCGACGCGATCGACCTGTCGGCGCGGACGATGCGCACCATCCGGCAGAACCTGTTCTGGGCCTTCGCCTACAACGTCGTCGGCATCCCGATCGCCGCCGGCGCCCTGTGGCCGTTCTTCCGCGTCCAGCTCTCGCCGGTGCTCGCGAGCGCGGCGATGGCGCTCAGCTCGGTCACCGTCGTGACGAACTCGCTCCGCCTCCGCAGATGGTGAAAGGCCCCGCTCTCACGAGCGAGGCCCTCCGGGGTCTGACGACGCGTCGGCTAGCTGAAGGCGACTAGCTGAAGTCCGCCGAGAAGCGCTCGTTCGCCTTCTCCGAGACCTTGTCGAGCGCGCCTTCCGCGGCCTGCTGCGCCTTGTCGACGAGCCGGTCGCGCGCGCGACCGAGGACGCGATCTTCCTTCTCCGTCGTGGGGAGCGCGAGGCCCACCATCGTACCGACCGCGATCGCGGCGGCGCCGAGGGCGAGCGGGTTGTCACGGTAGGACCGCTCGAAGCCCGTCTCCACACGGCGCGCAGTCGCACGCGCGCGCATCATGCCGCGATTCGCTTCGCGACGGGCCCGCAGCGCGAGCTCGGAGGCGGTCTCCTGGCCGCGCTCGACCACGTCTTCCGCGCGATGGAGCGCGGTCGACGCGAGGTCTTCGGCGCGGTGCTTCGCCGTCGACGCGAGGTCCTCCGCGCGGTGCTTCGCGCTCGAGGCGATGTCGCGGGCGTCGTGCGCCACTTCGCGCGCGCGGTTCCCGACCTGTCGGGCGGCGCCGCGGCCCCGCGCGATCATCGACTCGCTGTCGTGCTCTTCGAACCGAAGATCGCCCTCGTAGACGTCGTCGTAGAGCATGTTGTCGTCGTAGACCGGCGGCGCGCCGTACGCGTGCAGGCGCGGGCTACGGCGCGTAGTGGTCTTCTTGTTCGCCCCGAACAGCAACCATGCGATGCCCGCCCCGATCATCGCGGCGGGGATGGGATTCGCTCGGATCGTCTCGACGATCGTCGTGCTCGCTTCGTCGATGTCGTGGCTTGCTCGCTGCACCATGTGCTCCACCCTTCCAATCGTCTGGCGCCGAACGGCCTGCTTGGCCTCGACGATGTGTTCGTGCACCTCGTGTCTCACGTGTGCTTTGGCCTCTTCGAGCTTGTGCTCGACCTGCTCGAGGGCCTTGTCCTTGAGGACCACGGCCTTCTCGATCGCGCGCTCCTCGAGGTCGTCGACCTTCTCCATGGCGCGCGCCTTCAGGACTTCCGGATCGAGCTTCTGCTGGATCTGATCGATCGTGCCGGACATCTCCGCGCGCGTGCGCGCGATGTCCGCGGCGAGCTCCTGCTTCTGCAGGGAGGTGCTCTTCGTGGTGTCGTTCGCGTCTTTCACGATCACGCGACCGACGGGCGGTGAACCTGCTGCGTTGCCCATCGTTGGTCCTCCTTCAAGGTCTGAACGGTGACCCGCGGGACCGGGTCGATTTTCTTCAAGGCCGTGACGCCGCGCTTCGTCAGCACGAACGCCGTGACGGCCAGCAGCGCACCCACGATGAACGCGGACGCCCAGTAGGGGATGAGGGTGCCGAGGGCGAGGATCAGCCCCGCTACGACCACGAGGAGCGCGACGTGGCCGAGCAGCGCGCCTGCGCCGATCATCACGGCGTCCTTCGACGCCGCCTTGGCCTTCTCCGTCACCTCGGTCTTCGCGAGCTGAACCTCTTGTCTCACGAGCGTGCCGGTCTCGCCCGCGAGCTCTTTGAAGAGCTCACCGAGCGAGCGCTCTTGCTGCGGAGCGGGGTTCACGGCGTGCCCCCTCCGGTGCCCGAGCCTCCCGTCCCGCCGGTGCCGCGCGTGCCGCCCTCGCTACCCGGCGTCGTGCCGTACTGCGTGGGGTCGATGCCGTAGCTCGCGGGCGTCGTTTCCGAGAGATGGCCCGAGAGATGGCCCGAGAGATCGGGCTTGCGCGGCGACTCCTGCGAAGCGGTGTTGGTCATGCCACCGAGGCCGGGCTGCGCCCCGGTCTGCGGCGCGGAGGAGATCCCCCCGGACGGCGACGTGGTCGCGCCGAGTCCGGTCGCGGCCTGCGGCGGTCGCGCGATGTCGCGCACCTGCGGGCGGAGCGGGCGCATCGAGAGCTCCGCTTCGAAGTCGTCCTCATGGAGCTCGAGATCGAGCTCGAGCTCCTCCCGGCGACGCGAGGTGCTCTTGAGGAAGCGCGCGGCGAGGAGGCCGAGCGCGAACGAGCCACCGAGGAAGATCGCCGGCTCACGGCGCGCGAAGCGCTCCACGTCCGACACGATCTCGGGGAGGTCTTTCGTCTGCACGTAGTCGGTCAACGACTCGATCTGCTGCGCAGCCTTACCGATGTAGTTTCCTGCGAAGTCGCTGCCGAGCTCGTCACCGCCGGCGCGCAACGCCTGGGCGATGCCACCGAGCTTCGAGGCGGCCTTTTCCTTCCCTTCCATCGCGCGGGACTCCACCTCGGTGCGCGCCTTGTCGACGGCGAGGTCCTTCACCTCTTCAGCCGTGCGCTTCGCCCTGTCGACGGTCGATCCGCCGTTCTGCCGTGCGAAATTCGAATCCGTCGGCTTGCTGTACGTTGCCATCGCTCCTCCTTGGGATGTTGGCGGTTGCGGCGTGAGTAGTTGCAGATGATGTGCCCGCGCTCGGCGCACCGCGGCGTGACGCGTCCGTGGAGGAAGCAACAACAATGGCGCCGATCGCCCGCCACCTCGGCCATGCCCCCGGTGGAGTGTGGAACGCCGCCTCGGCCGTGACGCTGGCTTACGACTTCACGAAGCGATGCCGAGCATCCGCGCGAGGCGCGCGGACTCTATCGCGCGCACCACGTCGCGCGGATCTTCGTCGAACGTGTCGACCAGCGTCGAGGGATCGACGGCCGTCCGGGCATGTTCGAGGACGCGCTCGACGAGCCGCGACCAGCCGGCATCCCGCAGCGAAGCCGGCACGTCCAGCGCGACGAGCTTCGAGCGCCACGATCGCCGACGCTCGACGGCGGCGTCGTCCCCGAGGGTGGCTGCGACCGCGCCTTCGACGAGGGGCCCAACGGGGATCGCAACGCGATCCGCGGCATCCGGCTCGGCACCGCGATAGAACGCGAGGTCTCCTTCACGCATGGAGAACAGCAGCGTGATGGCGGCGCGGCTCTCGGCATCGGTCGTCGCGGTCGGGACGTGCGAGAGCCGGCCGCCGTGGAAGTACGCCTCGCGACGTCGCTCGCCGATCGTCGCGAAGAGGACTCCCGTCGCGGCGCGCGCGGCGATCCACCCGAGCGCGAAGCCCGCCCCTGCGTCTGCCCCGCCGTGCGCGTCGGAGGGCTCCGCGGCGGACGCGCACCAATCGGGCGTGCCTGCGTCGACGAACTGCATCGTGGTCTTGCGCGGTCCGAGGTGCCCTGCGAGATCTTCGATCTCGCGCAGCGCGACGAAGCCGTCGCCGAGATCGACGCGGTCGTCCGCGGAGATCTTCCCGCTGGCGACCAGCTCGACGAGCTCGGGGTAGGCGATGGGTCCGAAGGTGCGCCCGTCGGTCGTCTGCAGGCGCGCCGTGGGAACGCGATACTCCGCCGTGCTCCGCCCGAGGGCGGCGCCGCTCGTCGAAACACCCGTCGCCGTAGAGGGCGCACGCGGAGGCATCGACGGCACCGCCGGCGGGAACATCGAAGGCATCGAGATCAGGATCGGCGCGCTGTCCGCCTGGATCTGTGCCGCGAGCGAGTCGCTCGCCTCGCGCACGCGCGCGACCATCGCCGCGAGACCAGCGTCACGGCTCTCCGGGGTCTCGATCGCCTGACCGGCGAGCGGCTCGACGTCGATGGTGTTGGAGAGCGCCAGCGCCAGCCCGAGGCAGTCGAAGCCGTGGCCGAGGTTGGTGGTCGAGGCGGGGACGCGGTAGCGCGGCATCGTCGCACGGTAGAGCGCGCGCGGCGGCGTGGGAGGGGGCCGTCGCGCTCCCGTGGCCGCCTCAGCGCGCTACGGTCGGCGCATGCACCGCTCATCCGCGCCCCAGGCGACGGCCATCGCCCTGATCCTGTCCCTCGGCGTCGCGCTCGCCGCGCAGGACGTCGTTCCCGGCAACGA
>JBKJQC010001027.1:0-13932 GCA_046593995.1 Polyangiales bacterium | reverse complement strand
TGAAGAGTGCGTCGTGCGGGTTCCGCGGCATTGGCGCGGAAAGTCTACGCGAACCGTCCACGGAGCAGCGCTCGGGCTGACCGCGGCTCACCGAAGCCACGGACGAAGCTGGTTCGTGCGTGTGCACCGTGCGAGGACGAGCGTGAGCGTGGTACGCGATGGCTTTGCGCAACTCGAGATGGAACGCGAGGGTGCGACAGAATCGAGCGGGGCGTTCATCACCCTGCCCGCGGCGACCATGTACGCTCGTCGTCCGCGCCTACAGCAAGTCGAACCGACCCGACGCGCGCGTGTCGCGCCGAAACATCGACTCCCCGGCTGCCCCCCTCCAGACTCCCCACTCGAGCCCGAAACGGCAGCGGCTTCGCAGTACCTCTCCGAAACGTAGAGACCGCGTTTTCCCGCAGGATCGAAACGGCCAGGCCCTCGACGTACTGCCCCGACAGGTCTTCACACGGTTGAAGTCACAGGTTCAAATCCTGTAATGCCCACCCCGCGAGCCTCGGATCCACAAGCGGATCGTGCTCGGACCGGGTCCTCGATTGGCCACCACCTTGGCCACGGGCCCGGCGGCGAGGCTGCTCGACCGCCGTGGCCAGCTCGGCCGGCAGCGGGGGGAAGACCTCGCCGAACGAGGCCGACAGGTTCTCAGCCTCCCGGATGTAGATCTGGGTGGTCTTGAAGTCCTCGTGACCAGCGCGCTGGGAGATCCGGAGCGGGTCGTCGCCGCGAGCTGCAGCCCAGGTGATCCCCGTCGCGCGCAAGTCGTAGTACGTGACCTGCTTCCTGGTCGCGTCGCCGCGATGCAGGTCGCCGCGGCGCACGCCGGCCTTCCAGAGGTACGCGCGGAGCTTGGCGGAGAGCACGCCGGAGCTCGGGAGCACGACGACGCGACCGACGCCGCCCGCTTCCTTCCGCATCGCGGCGAGGAGCGGCACGAGCTCGGGCTCGATGGGCATCCGCCGCGCCGCCTTCGTCTTCGTCGGCCGCACCCCGAGCTTCTTTCGCACGCGGTCGACCGAGCGGTGGACGTGCGCGACCCGGGCCTCGAGGTCGACGTCCGGCCACTCGAGCGCCGAGAGCTCGCCGGGGCGCACGTACAGGTAGATCGACAGCGCGAAGAGGCGCTTCCATCGGAGCGGCACGTCGGGGCATGCGACGAGCGTCGCGAACTCGGACGGCCAGAGGTACACCTTCGCCTTCACCGCGCCGCGATCGGGGGCCGCGATCGCCATCGTGGGGTTGTCGGTGCGGACGCGCATCGCGCGGGCCTTCGCCTCGACGGCGTCGCCGAACATGACCGACAGCGACGTCCACACGTGGATCGCGGTGCGCCATCCGAACGACTCGCGGCGCCCGTCCTCGTCGACGTAGAAGCCGACGCGGGCCTTCGTGTCGAGCGCGTCGCGCACGAGCTCGATGTCCTCGGCACCGACGCTCGCGATCGGACGATCGCCGAACGCGACGCCGTCGCCCATCACCACCTCGAGGACGTGGCGATCGAGGCGCCGACGATCCTCCGGAGCGGACGCGATCCCGCGCTCCCCCTCGCGCCACGTCACCCACCGCACCGAGTACTTCCGCACCGTCTCGACGTCCTCCGGCGTCTTCGGTCGGTAGCCTCCGGCGGCGACCACACGCGCGAGCGACTCGGCACGCGCGAGAGCCTCACCATGATCGCGCTCGACGATCGGCACGCGCTGAAGCGTCCCGTCCGCGAGCTCCAGGAGCGCGACCCACCGGCCGACGCCGGCGCCGTCGAACGTCCAGTCGAGGCCGTACCCGGCGCGCGCGCTGCGGCGGAGAACCGTCGCGAACGCGCGCGCCGTGTCGTCGGACATCGTCTCGGGCAACGCGATCCACGGACGCGCGCGCTTGAACCGCACACGCGCACGATGGTGCGCCGGTGCGTTCCCGATCGCGCCAACGCGGATCACGTAGCCGGACGATGGCTTCGTCATGCACCGCCTCGAGGGGCCATCGCGGCGTACGTGCGCGCCTCCTCACCCTCGGACGTGCGGCGGCCGACGGGAGCGACCTGGAGGACGTCGCAGCCCGCCTCGAGGCAGAGAGCCGCGCTGCTCGCCGGACGTTCCGCGCGGGCCTGCAGCGAGTCGAGCTCGTTCCGCGCGAGCCACGCTTCAACGGCGCGGCCGTCGGTCATCGCCGCGAGTACGAGATCGAAGACGACGCGCGTGTGCTCGACGTCGAGAACCTGGACCAGCTCGGCCAGCGTGAGACCGCCTTCGCCGCTCCACATCGACCACGCGACGCGCAGCATGACCTGCTCCCCGTGCGAGAGCGGCGAGCGACCGTCACGCACCGCGATCGCGAGGGGCGTCGGACCCTTCAAGGTCCAGGCCGACGCGAGGCGCACCCGGGCGCAGAGGGCGCGGCAGACGCGAGCGAGCAGCTCATCGTCGCCGATCACGCCGCACCTCCCCTCTCACGAAGAGCGCGCTCGTGCGAGAGGTCGACGAGGTTAGTGGGAGCCTCCGGCGCCGCGGCGACCTGACCAACCTGGACCCCGCGCGCGATCTCCTCGAACGCGAGGTCCCGCGCGCAGCACGGGCAGCGGTGAGCGATCTGGACGCGCGTCCCGCAGTCGCGGTGCACACGATGAAGGCGCGCACCTCGCCGCGGCCGACTCGCCGAGTAGACCCGCACGGGGATCGCGACGAGCCCGAAGGAAATCTCCCCGCACCAGATCGCGCGCGTGTGCCCGATGCGGACCGCGGCCGCGCGTCGCCGCACGGGCTCGGTCACGATCTCGTCGGCGTCGATCTTCTCATCGATCGCGCGGTCCATCGCACGACGGCGCTCGTCGACGTGGCTCGTCGAGTCGAACGCGGCGAGCTGCTCGACGAGCGACACCGCGAGCGCGAGCTCCCGCTCCGTGTGCTCGACGTCCCTCGGCTTGTCGATGTCGTCGGCGCCGAGGAGGTCCTCGTCGAACCGCAACAGGTCGAGCGAGAAGAGCGGACCGCGCGGCCGGAGGATCGCGAGGTGCGTCCGCGAGCGGAGGCGCACGCGGCACACGGCGCCGCGGCCCGCGCGGACGAGCGCCGCGTGAAGCAGCGAGAAGCCGCGCGACGAGCGGCCGGCCGCGTTCACCCAGTAGGAGCGAACGAAACGCGAGGGGTCGACGGTCGCCACGTCGACGAGCTCGACGATCTCGATCCCCCTCGTTTCGTACGCGGCTTCGAGCTCGAGCAGGTCCTCCTTCGAGAAGAGCGCGTACTGTCCGCGCGACACGTCGTAGCCGCGGGTGATGTCTCGGGTGATGTCGCGCCGTTTGGCGGGGTCGCGGCGGACGCGCGGCGTTGCATGCGGCCGCGGCGGCGTGTCATGGTTCGTCATCGGAGACCTCTCGGGGGCTTCGAGCACGCGCCGTCGATCCGCACTTTCCAGGCGGGGATCGACGGCGTCAGTGCTTTGTGCGGCGCCGTCACGCGTGCCCCGACGTGAGGCGCGCGCCGGCGGCTGCTTCAACGACGCGTGCCGGAACCCCGACGGCGTCGCCGCGACGGAGTGTCGTGGCCCTTGGGGACGTTGTCAACGGTCGTGTCAGCGACTGGCGGCCGTTCGGCGGCGACCTCGCTTCGGGCGCGTTGCCATTCGAGGATGCGATCACGGTACGCCGCGACGTTCACTGACCCGTAGTTCGCGAGGGGTAGGCCGTCGCGCTCCCACCGCTTGGCGGTACGAACGCTGACGCCGAGTGCGTTCGCGATCGCTTGCCATCCGACGAGATCGGGGCGCACTCCCGCGCGTGCCTTCGCGACCGTCTCGGCGTCACCGCCAAGCCTCGAGATCTCCTGCGCAGTGGCGAAGGGTGGATTGGGAGCGAGTGAAGCCTCCAGCAAGGCAGCGGCCGAGACGTCTCCGAAATCGGTCAGCTCCGGATATCCCAAAGCGTCGAGCGTCGCGCCAAACCAGAACACGTCGAGCCTTCGCACGAGACGCGCACGATCGCTGGTCGGTGGGTGCTGCGTCGCCAGCCTCGCGACTTCGTCATCCGACAGAGCCGCCCGGGCCAGCTTCTGAACGGCGCCGGGTGGCACAACACGCAGCGCCACACGGCCGATGTACCAACGCTGGGTCGCCTCGCTCAGGCGGCGCACCTCGTCTCGCGCTGAATCGATCTGGGTTTGCGGGACGTCGCCAAGATCCTCGACCGCCCTGACCAGATCGCGGTGGTCACTCGGCGCACCGAGGAACCGCTCTGGCGGTTGGTCAGAGGTCCAGTACGCCTTCTCGAGACCGAGCTCCGCGAGCGTGCCCAGCACGACGCTCGGGCTCATCTTCTCTTCGCTGCGGTCGCCGCGAAGGATTCGATTCACGAGGCTGGCGCTGACCCCGATCTTCTGCGCGAACTCGCGATCGCTGACCCCGAGGTAGGCGATCACGCGGCGGAGACGCGTTGCTTGAACCGTCACGGGGAGGCACTAGAGCACGACCCGCGCGGTTACGGGGTCGTGACCCATGTTGACACCGTCCCCGGCCTGGTGTGTTGTTCGAGCATGGAAGCTCTCGCGCGCTACTTGGCAAAGGTCGGTTGGTCGCGCGCCGAGATTGCGCGCCGAGCGGGCGTCGATCGGGCCGTTGTGACTCGCGGCCTCAACGGCAAGCGACCTTTCGGACGGCTGGCCGCCAGCGAAATCGCGCGCGCCACAGCCGATGCCTTCGTCAGCGGCGAGACGAAGGAGCTCCCCCTCACCCGCGAGCAGCTCTGCCCGAAGCTCGCGAAGAGGGCCGCGTGAGCCCCGACGATCCGCCGACGCCCGAGGAGGTCGAGCGCGCCTTCGAGGTGCTGCGTCGGCACTACGCCGCGCAGCGAGAGCGCGGGTCGCAACAGCCTGTCGTACAGAATGTACGTAAGCCTATCGAGGCCTCGCGCCGTCGCTCCACCTCCAGGGCCGCCACGTGAGCACCGGCAGCGAGCTCCCGAGCGAGGAGGACCTCGACCGCGCGATCGCCACGCTGACCGCGGTGCGTGAGGCGCTGCGCGCGAAGCGTCTGACCCGCCCGATCGCGAAGCCGCGCGCACGTCGCGCGTCGTCGTCGAAGGAGGCTGCGAACGACACGAGGCCAGCGCCGAAGCCGAGCGACGAAGAACTCCTCGAGGCCGCCGGTTTGGTCCCTGCGCGCGCGGCAACGCGACGGTGAAATTAGGCGCGGCGGACCGGTTGCCACCGTTCCGCCGCTAGCGCTCCTCCCAACTCTCGGAGCCCTCGAATCATGCGACGCCGCGACCGACAACGCAACGACCACCCACAAGCCAACGACGCGATCCTCGACGGCAACCGGCGCGAGCGGGGCCGCGAGGCGAAGTACCCCGGGCCCGTCGCAGACTTCGACGATCTGCTGGGGAACGCTCGCGCGCTGTGTGACCCAACGTCGGCGCCTCGCAGTCGCGACGAGCGCTCTTGCAAGAGCGCTCCCGCAAATTTGCGGGAGCCGAAGCATGAGCGCACGGCGACCGCGAAGGCGGCTGCGATGGTCAACGTCTCGCCGCGCAAGAGCGGGTGCCAGATCACCATCCAGCGCGGGAAGGGCGAGATCGTTGCGCGTTGGGAACTGCCGGCGCTCGAAGCCGCGATGCGAGAGCGTTACCCGCACGTGTCGGAACGTCGGGCCGAGCAGCGATGGCAGCGAACGCTCGTGCGCGCGGCCACACGGTTCGCGCTGTGCGCTCTCGCGACGGCGCAGTCGAAGCCCGCGAACGAGGGCGCGTGACCGAGGGCGCGACCGATGCGACCGATGCGATCGTGAAGCGACTCGTGCTTGCCCGCCGGGCCCGCGCGCTGACCTGGGTGCTGTCCCCGGACTTCGCAGCGCACTGGTCGACGACGATCGCGCCGACGCTGCCCGTCGTCGAAGGCGAGAGTCCCAAGGGCCGAGCGGGTCGCGCGAAGCTCTCGCAGGCGCGCCGCGTCGTCCTCGCGCTGCTCGCCTGGTACGTCGACCCGACCGATCCGATGGAGCAGAGCGCTCCGCCGATCGACTCCTTCCTCGCGTCGCGCAGCGGCCTCTCGAAGACGGCGATCAAGGACGCGCTGCGGTGGTACCGCGAGCTCGGCTTCGGAGGTCACGCGAAGGCGAAGCGGCCGCTACGCGCGGTCCTCGAGGCGATCGCGGCGACCTTCAAGCCGATCGCCGGGGGCTGGACAAACGTGGGAATCGTGGCGCTCGAGAAGGAGGTCGCGGCTCTTGAAGCGCCCCCGTTGCCACGTCGAGGCACCCTTCGCGCGAATCACCTCCAGGGGCAGCGCGAGGAGCTCGAGCGCCGACGCACGTCCCTGGCGCGCCTGAACGCGCTGACGGGGACGCTCGCGAACACCTCCTCGAACGCGCGCGGGGCCGAGTTCCTCGCGCGCGCCCGAGACGTCGCTGCGTGGACGACCGAGGTGATGCCGCTGCTCCCCGCGAAGCACACGCCGCCGGAGCTCGGCCCGCTGCTCGGGGAGCTCCGGGACGTGCTCGCGGACTTCGAGACCGGCAACGGCGTCGAGCCGCGACGCAAAGGCGCGCCGACCTACCACGCCTCGCAGCTGCGGCCTCCGCTGACGTGGCAAGGTTCCGCCGCGTGCGCCTACGCGTGGGCGCACGGTCTCGACTTGCCCGGTGAGCGCCTCAGCGATCGCGCTCGCCTGGTACTGCACGCGATCCTTTCGTGGACCGCGTCGCGGAAGCACGGCGGCCAGACATGGCGTGCGGACCGCGTGCTCGCGACGGTCGTCGGGATCTCGCCGGCGACCTGGGAGCGGGCGCTCCCCGAGCTTCATGCGCGCGGTCTCGTCCACACCCGCACGGTCCCCAAGGGCGCGCGCCTCCCGAATGGCGAGCGGGCAAAGAACTGGACGACGGTGCACCGCGTCGCGTGGGACCTCCTGAAGCGTCTGGCCTCGCCCGACACGACCGCCGAGACGGACGACCCGGAAGCGCCGGAGGAGACCGGGAGCCCCCCGCCGGCGCCCTTGGGGGGGGTCGGATCTGAGGGAGGGGGGGGTCGGATCAGAGGGAGCGAGGGGTCGGATCTGAGGGAGGGGGGGGTCGGATCTGAGGGAAGGATCTCCAGATCTGATCACCCGAAGGATCACCAGATCGATCGCCAGACGCGCGCACCCGCGCGAGGGGCCGTCGGCGGACACCAACCCACCCAGAGCAAGAGCGCCGAGAGCGAGACCGAGAGCGGACGAAGATCGGTCTTCGCTCCGGTCGTGCGTCTGGCTGCAAGCGGGGAGAGACGGCGATGAAGAAGACGACCGACGACGACGACGAGCTCGAGCAGCTCGAAGAGAGCGACGAGGACGACGTCGAGATCGAGGTCCTCGACGACGGCGACTTTCTAGACCGACTGCGAGGTGCGCGATGACGACGACCACGAAGCCGCGACGGATCATCCACGGCACGGCGAACGCGCCCCCGAAGGCGCCGACGGTGATCCCGCGCCGTCTCACGACGACGCCGGTCGACGGCGACCTGGTGCTCGACGAGCTGCTCGCCGGCGACGTCGTGACCCTTCGGTTGAGGCACACGTGCTCGGCGCCGTCGCCGACGATCACGATCAGCGACGCCGCGATCGAGGCGCTCATCGATCGGCTCACCGCGTACCGCGCGCGGCGTCGAGGTGCCGCGTGACAGCGAGGAGGAGGTACGCGGATGGAACAACGACGCGATGGGATGACCTGAGCGAGGAGCAGAGACTGCGCCGCGTTCAGTTCATCGTCGAGGATCTTGCTCGATCTGTAAGCAGGTCGGAGGATCCGGCGTGGCTGCATCCCCCGCTGCGAGTAGTCCGCACGGAAACGCCGTGAGGCTATGGCGCGGACGCGGGTGGCTCGCCTCGCACGGGCTCGACGTCTTCGGGAGCTTCGCGCGCACCTTGAGCAGATCGAGCAGATGCTCGTCGACGACGCTACCTCGCCGCCGCTCGTCGAGTACTCCATCGCGCTCGTCGACGAGATCGACACCATCGTCCACCAAGGTCGGCCGCGGCTGCACCGCGCGATCGCGTCGCTGTACGGCGCGATCGACGACGCCGTGTCCATCGGTGCGGGGCGCGTCGTCGGCGTAGACCTTGACGGCCTCGAGGCGGAGGCGTGGGTGCTGCGTGCGTTCGGTCGACACTACGCGGACATGGCCGAGCGCGTGGACGTGGCCGTCCTGCGTGACGCGATCGCGGACTGGCCGAACGTTCGCCACGTCCCACGAGAGGCGCTCGACGACGGTGCGCCGCACCGTGCGCGGGGGACGACGCGCGTGAAGGCGTTCGTCGAGCTGCTCAAGACCGCGGGGATCGCGGCGACCGAGACGCTCGTCCGTCGTGTGCTGAGCGACGAGGGGATCCGGGTGACGTGCGTCAAGCGCCGTCCGTGATCAAATCGATCACGGACGAGAGTGGCATGGTGCGCGGTGAGTAGTGCACGGTCCGGGCATGAAGAGCAGCGCTTCCCTCGCGCCCATCCCAGCCGACCTCGCCGCCCGCGTCCGCGGCGCCGTGAACGCGCTCGGCGTGCGTCGGACGGCAGAAGCTCTCGGCCTCACACCACAGACCCTGACGCGGGTGCTGAGCGGGCTGCCGGTCCTGCATGGGACGCGCGCCCTGGTCGAGCTCGCGGCCGAGCGTGCGCCCGAGCTCCGGCTGCCGGCGACTGCCGCGCCCCCAGAGCTCAGGGTCTCGACGCACCCCGAGGCCGCAGCGTGATTGCCTTCGAGCTCGCCCTCGTTGCCGTCCTCCTCGGCGTCGCCATCCGCGTCCTGCGTCGTCGGGTGCTCGGCCTGCGTACCCCGCGCGAGGTGATGCGCGAGCTCGCCGGCGCCGTCGCCTCCCTCGCCCTCCTCCTCGCCCTCGCCCTGCTCGCCGCTTCGAGCAGCGGCATCGACCATGCGCATCGTGCTGGCGACGACCAGCAAGGCGCGCACGCACGGCATCTCGCGCGATCGCGGGGAGGGTCTAGCTTCGCCCCTCTGCGCGCGCCTGATGCCGAGCCTTGCGACGTTGGCGCGTCGCTAGGCTCACGCGTCGTCGATGCTGCTTCTCGAGGCGACGAGCGACAAAAAAACATTTGGGTCGGAGGGTCCCAACGGCGCTCGCCTTTCCCCCGCACCCTGATGCCCGAGAAAAGTACCAGTACCCGCGTTCTGAGGTGTTTCCGTGCCGCGTAGTCCGGGAGCTGCGCAGATCGCGGTCGTGCTCACGCACGAGGAGCGCGACCGACTGCACGCGCTCGCGCAGGTGGAAGGCGTGTCGGCGGCGCGATGGGTTCGGAACGCCATCGCTCGCGCATGGTCGGCTGAGTCGTCGAAGGAGAAGGCTCAGAACGCGACGAAGCGGAGTCGGGCGTGAGCGTGAGCGCGCCTCTTCGTGACGTCCCCGAGATCGACGAGGGACACGAGGAGCCGCTCGCGGTGATCCGTCGCTCCGCGCGCAAGATCGTGCAGGTCAATTACACGACGTTTCCAGGCAACGCGTGGCGACCGTGCGTCCGCATCCGCGTGATCGACTTCGCGCAGCCGCAGTACCGCGGCTCGCAGTCGGTGCGCCTGCACGAGATCGAAGAGATGATCGCCGCGCTGCAAGCGGCGCTTGACCGAGCACGCCGTGAGGGCGTGCCGCTTCGCACGGACGTCCGTCCGGCAAGGGAGACCGCATGATCAGCAAGCTCGCCGCGCTCGCCGCGTCGACGGTGTGGGCCATCGACAGTGAATGGGCGTCGCGCATCCTCGCGATCGCGAACCGCGAAGGGGCGGGTCCGGAAGCCGTTGCCGCGCAGCTCGGCCGCACCCTCGACAACACGCGCAGCGTGAGCGTCCGAGATGGTGTCGCGATCGTGCCGGTCGTCGGCCCGGTGTTCCGACGCGCGAGCATGTTCACCGAGGTTAGCGGGGCGACGTCGCTCGATCTCCTCGCGCGCGACTTCCACGCGGCGATCGCGAACCCGGACGTGACGGCCGTGATCCTCGACATCGACTCGCCCGGAGGCGAGGCGAACGGCGTGAACGAATTCGCAGAGCACGTGTACGCGGCACGCGGCACGAAGCCGATCGTCGCGTACGTCGGCGGCATGGCGGCGTCCGCGGCCTACTGGATCGCGTCGGCCTGCGACGAGATCGTCGCGGACGCGACCGCCGAGGTCGGCAGCATCGGCACCGTGATCGGCGTGCCGGCGCCGGACGCGACGAGCGCGAAGCAGATCGAGATCGTGTCGTCGCAGTCGCCGAACAAACGGCCGAACATCGCGAGCGAGGGCGGCCGCGCGCAGTACCAGCGGCGCGTCGACGAGCACGCGGCGATCTTCATCGCGAAGGTCGCACGCAACCGACGAATGGACGCGTCCGCGGTCGTCACTCGCTTCCAGGCCGGCGGTCTGCTCATGGGCGCCGCGGCCGTGAAGGTCGGCGCGATCGACTCGCTCGGTTCCCTCGAGGAGACGATCGCTCGCCTCGCGCGCAGGTCGGGCCCGAGCTCGATGCTGACCGCGTCGACGACGCGGCCGCGGACGGTGCCGACGGCGGCCGCAATCGAGGTGCCGCGCGCGCTCTCGCAGCTCGGCATGTCGGACTCGTATGCCGAGACGATCGCGGGAGGCGAGAGCGCGGAGCAGGCGCAGGACCGGATCAACGCGAAGATTGCCGCGACAGCGAAGCGCCGCGACGCAGGAGGACTCTGGTGATGGCGAACGAGATGACCAGCGAGGCCGCGCGCATCGCGCTCGAGACGGCGAAGACGAAGCACGCGAAGATCGGCGAGGAGCTCGTCGCCGCCGAGCTTGCCTACGAACGCACGTCGACCGACGCCGCCTGGACGACGGTCGAGCAGGTGCAGGCGCGCGCGCGCCGGGCTGCCCTCGACATGAAGGGTGCGGAGCAGCGTCTCGAAGATGCGGTCGCCCGTGAGAAGCAGCAGGAGCGAGACGGCAAGATCGCGCGCCTCGACGAGCTCCGTCGCACGACGTCGATCGCATCGTTCCGCAAGGCGCTCGCGCCGTACGTCGCCGCGTACATCGATGCGGAGCGCGCGCTCGCGAAGGTCCTCGGCGACGTCGCCCGCCTCGTCGACCAGGCCGACGCAGAACGCGGCGAGGCACTCGCCCTTGCGCGCGACCTCGGGTTCGATCCGGACGTCGGCGTGGCGTACGCGAAACGCGCGCAGCTCGAGATCGCGCTCGCTCCCTCTCGCGTCGCCCTCGTGATCCCCCCGCCGGCGCCGGCGGATCTTGCCGAGCGCGCGGCTCACGCGGAGCGGTTCCTCGACTGCTCCAACGGCGACAGGGCTGGCTGGTCTCCGGCAGACCGGCTCGCCGCGACGATCGACGGCACGCACGCGGAGAAGCTGCGCGCCAAGGCCGACGTCGAGCAACGCGCGACTCGCGTGCTGCAGAAGCGCTACGAGCTCGAGCAGCTCACGAAGCAGCTCGACCCGTTCATCGCGGACCAGGCGAAGGCGAAGTTGAAGCAGCTCGACGAAGGAGTCGATCCGGTGCTCATCACGCCCGTCGGCGATCGCGCAGCCCGTGTCTACGCGATCCCTGCGGGGTCGCCGGGAGGGCCGCGTTCCGCGGCGTGAGCATGGCCTTGCCGCTCGAGACCGCGCTCGTTGCGTTCGAGGCCGAGCTCCCCGACGTGGGGTCGGCCGCGTTCGGCGCGCTCGTCGACGACGATCGGCTCCTCACGCTGAACGTGGGCGGGGAGTCGATTTGCGCGCTGCGATCGAAGTGGCGCGCCGGCGCCGACGCGGTGATCGCGACGCCGTGCGGCGGCGAGCTCCACGTCGTCGGCCGCGTGGTGTTCGCGTGGTGGCGAGGGAACGGCGCGCACGCGCGCAGCGCGGGTGACGCGTGACGCTCGCACGCCGCGCAGCCATCGCGAAAGCGTCCGCCGATCTGGCGGTGGCCGAGCAGCTCGTCGAGAGCGCGCGCCTTCGCCTCGTCGAGCTCGAGGCCGAGTGCACCGCGTCGCCATCGGCGGCGAACACCGCACGCCTCGAGGCCGTGCGCACCGCGTTCACCGAACGAGCGCAGAAGATCGCGGCGTGGCGATGCCGGATCGAAGTCGCGCAACGCGCGCTCGGAGGTTGCAATGGGTGAAGGGTCGGAGCGCCTGAGGTTCTTCCTGGAGCTGATCGACAAGGTCACTGCCCCGGCAAACCGCATCACGAAGTCCATGAGTAGCGTGACGAGCTCACTGAAGGCGGTCGCGCAGGTCGACAAGGCGAGCGGCGGCATCAAGGGATTCGGCGGCATGTTCCGTGACATGGGCTCGCGCGTGGGCGGCGCGGTGTCCAAGGTCGCGAGCTTCGCGCCTGCGCTACGAAAGGTCGGCGGTGGAATGGCGACCTTCGCCAGCGGGGTCGCTGGCGTCACCACCGCGGGTCTCGCGTTCGGTGCCGTCGGTATCGGCATCGCGGCCGCCGGCGCACACTTCGCGATCGACGCGGCGAGCTTCAAGCGCAACACCGTCAACGCGTTCGAGCTCCTCCTCGGATCGAGGCAAGAGGCCGAGAAGGTCTACAAGACGATCGACACGATGGCGGACGACACGCCCTTCGAGGCGCGCACTGTGTTCGACACGTTCAAGGCGCTGAAGGCGACGGGCATGAGCGTGGCCGACTCGCAGAACGCGATGAAGGGAATCTTCGACGTCGCGGTGCTGGGTGACCCAGCGAACGCGGAGAACAAGATCAACGAGCTCACGCGCATCATGCAGAAGATGCAGGGCATGGGGAAGGCGTCGTACGACAACTTCTCCGAGTTCATCACGGCATCGAAGATCGTCACCCTCGACAGGATCGCGCAGGGTCTCGTCGACGTCGGCGGTGCCTCCGATATCGCGAGCGCGAAGGCGAAGATCCTGAAGGGAGGCCTCGACTCGGCGGTCGCGCAGAAGGCGCTCCTCCGAGCAATCTCCGCGTCGACTGGGCAGAAGGACGGTGCGCTCGGCGGAGCTACCGCGAAGTTCGGGTCGGGATCGTGGGAAGGTCAGATCTCGACGTTCAAGTCGCGGCTGGGATCCATCTTCGAGGACATCGACATCGGGCCTCTGATCGCTGGCCTGCAGCGGATCAACGACGGCCTGAAGGCGGGGACGCCGGCGGGCGACGCGCTGCGTGCGTCCATCAACGCGCTCGGCGGTGAGGCCGGCTCGAAGATCGCCGCGATGTTCACGCCAGAGAAGATCGCCGGCTTCGTGAAGGCGGCCGCCGAGCTGCTGCCGATCGTCATCAACATCGCGAAGGCCTTCAGCGGCGGAGCCTTCGAGACGTTCACGAAGATGCTCGCTCCGCTCGGCGGAATGATGGGTACGACGAACGCGAGCGCCGCCGACATGGAAGCGCGCTTCCGAATGATCGGTCAGGCAATCGGCGCCGTCGGTGCCGTGCTCGGTTACCTCGGCTTCTTGATCGTCGCCATCGGCGTGGGGTTCGTGAAGCTCGGGGAGTTCGTCACGATGGCAGTGGACGCCATCGCGAAGCAGTTCGCGGAGGAGGGCATAGTCAGCACGTTCGTCAACTTCGGGCGCAATGTCGTGCTCGGCCTGGTCCGCGGCATCATGGGCGCGTTCCCCGGGCTGAAGGATGCGTGGAACGCAGCCGTGAGCGTCCTTCCCGCGATCGTCGCGAACCAGCTCAAGATCGCGTCGCCCTCGCGCGTGATGCAGAAGATGGGTGTCTTCACCGTCCAAGGCTTCACGGAAGGCATCGAGTCGCAGGTCGCGAACAACAACGACGCGATGTCGGCAGCGGTCTCGCCGGCGAGCGTCGGCATGGCGTCGATGGGTGGCGGCGCCGCAGCTGCAGCGCAAGCCGGAGGAGGCGGCAAGGGAGGCGTCAGCATCGGCGCCGTCCACGTCACGGTCGACGGCGGCGGCTCTGTCGAGGACGCGAAGGCGAAGGGCGAGGCCGCGGCTGATGGCTTCCGCTCGAAGCTG
>JBKJQC010000849.1:0-4430 GCA_046593995.1 Polyangiales bacterium | reverse complement strand
CGGTGAACCCGCGCTCGAGGAGCCGCGCCTGCAACACGCCCTGGTAGTAGCCACCGAAGGGCATCCCCTTCGTGAGCGTGCCCCAGGTGACGGCCGGGGACGCGAACGACCCTTGGAAGACGAGCACCACGGGATGACCGGCCGCGGGCACGGCGGTGAGCGGCGTCTGCCAGTAGACGTCGCGCGTGATCGTCCCGGTCGGCTTCAGCGTCGTGATGTTGTGCGTGCATGCGACCGTGGTCGCAGTGAACGTGCAGCGACTCCCCGCGTCCCCGATCGGCGCGGTGTCGACCGCCGCCTCGGTCGCGACGTCGTCCGCCACATCGACGACGCCGTCCTCGATGCGCATGCGCGCGTCGGGAGCGGCATCGAGCTCCTCGACGGCCGCCGTCGCGCCCGACCCGCAGGCCTCGGTCGCGAAGGCGAGCGCAACGAGGACGAGGCGAGACGCAGGACGCATGGCCCTCCCTTCTCGACGGGACGTCGCCGCGCGTAAAGCACGGGCCCACGAACGACGAAGCCCCGCCGTGTCGAACGGCGGGGCTCCGGAACCGTCACGCAGAGCTCAGGGGAAGATCTCGCGCTCGTGGTAGACGGTCTCGATGCGCTGCAGCGCGAGCGCGTAGGCGGCGATGCGGTAGTCGCACTGCTTCTCGCGCGCGAAGGTCACGACCTCGCGGTAGGCGCGCTTCATCGCAGCCTCGAGGCGCGTGTCGACCTCTTCGAGCGACCACGACTCCGAGCGCTTGTTCTGCACCCACTCGTAGTAGCTGACGGTGACGCCGCCGCTGTTCGCGAGGACGTCGGGGAGGATCGCGATGCCCTTCCCGAGGATCACCTTCTCCCCCTCGGGGTTGAGCGGACCGTTCGCGCCTTCGCCGATCAGACGCACGTCGAGCGCCTTCGCCTCGGACTCGCCGACCTGGTTCTCGAGCGCGCAGGGGAGGAACATGTCCGCCTTCGTCGCGAAGAACTCGTCGCGCGAGATCGCCTTGCCGCCCGGGTAACCCGCGATCGCGCCCTTGGCCTGGACCCAGTCCTGGAGCTTGTGAGCGTTGAAGCCTTCGGGGTTGAAGAGGTAGCCCGAGTGATCGCCGACCGCGATGCACGAGGCGCCGAGCTTCGCGAGGAGCACCGAGGCGTTCGAGCCGACGTTGCCGAAGCCCTGCACGATGTACGTCGCGCCCTCGAGGAGGAAGTTGTTGTCCTTCGACCATTCGACGATGCAGTGCACGAGGCCCTGGCCGGTGGCCTTCTCGCGACCGAGCGTGCCGCCCGAGGCGACCGGCTTGCCCGTGACGACGCCCTTCACGGCCTGCTTCTCCACGTGGCCGACCGTGTTCATGTACGTGTCCATGATCCACGCCATCGTCTGGCCGTTGGTGCCGACGTCGGGCGCGGGGATGTCGTACTCCGGGCCGATGTTGCCACCGAGCGCGTGGGTGAAGCGGCGCGTGATGCGCTGCAGCTCCGAGCGCGAGACCGAGCGCGGGTTGAACTTGATGCCGCCCTTGCCGCCGCCGTAGGGGATGCGCATCAGCGCGCACTTCCAGGTCATCATCGCGGCGAGCGCCTTGAGGTCGTCGAGCGAGACGCTCTCGTGGAAGCGGATGCCGCCCTTGTACGGACCGAGCACGTTCGAGTGCTGGATGCGGTACCCCTTGAAGATGCGGATCGACCCATCATCCATCTTCACGGGGAAGTGGACGATGAGCTCGTTCTTCGGCTGCGAGAGGATCGCTTCGACCCACGGCTCGAGCTTGATGAGCTTCCCGGCGCGATCCAGGTACCCCTGGACGACCTTGAAGAACTCGTAACGGACTTCATCTCCGTGGAGATGTGAGTTGTCGCTCGTTGCGCTCTGCGGCCCGATCGTCGACATGATGCGTGTTCCTCCGCGGCTGACTCGTCCGTCAGGCCGCTCGCTCGCCTTGGTTACGAGAAGGTTTCCGCGCGCGTGTTAGCACGTGCCGCGACGGCACGGCCATCACGCGGCGCGTTGTGGTGGGCAGAGCGAGGCTGACGCCCCCCGTATGCATGTCTCCGGCAGCCGACACGTCTCGAACGACGGCCGACTTGCGCCGCCTCGGGGACGTGCCCACTGTCACGACGCGCCGAGTGGCCCGGCCGTGCCGGACCAGCGGGGGACCCAAACCCCTCTCCGGGGCGAACGTCGTGGAGGACGCGACGGGCCGCAAAGGCACGCCGCGCGACCCCGACGGAGGCGACTCTTCCCGCCTCAGCCCGTCAGCTAACTCCGTAGGCGCTCTGGAAGAGGACGTTCGTCCGGTCGTGAAGACGCCGGGTACGCGCCCTCTCACGCGGAGGGTGCTGCCGTCATGGCTGCTCCATACCAAGCCACTGTCCCGCCGGTTGCCGACGCGGAGCGCCGCGTCATCAGCAACCCCGATCACACGCCGTCCGCCCGCACGCCCCGCGAGCTCGCCGTGCTCGCCGTTTCCGCCCTCGGGGTGGTCTACGGCGACATCGGGACCTCGCCGCTCTACGCGATGAAGGAGTGCTTCACCGCGCCGCACGGCGTCGCGCGCACGCACGAGAACGTCCTCGGCATCCTGTCGCTGTTCTTCTGGTCGCTGACGCTCGTCATCGTCGTGAAGTACCTCGGCTTCGTCATGCGCGCCGACAATCGCGGCGAAGCCGTCATCCTCGCGTTGCTCGCGCTCCTCACCGAACGGAACAAAGGTGAGGGGCAGAGCCCGAAGGGGGGCGCGCTCGCGATGGTGCTCGTCGCCCTCTTCGGCGCAGCGCTGCTCTATGGCGACGGCATGATCACGCCGGCGATCTCGGTGCTCTCGGCGGTCGAGGGCCTCGGCGTCACGACCCATGCGCTCGATCACGTCGTCGTGCCGATCACCTGCACCATCCTCATCGGCCTCTTCCTCTTCCAGTCGAAGGGGACGGAGAAGGTCGGTCGACTGTTCGGTCCCGCGACGTTGCTCTGGTTCGTCGTCATCGCAGCGCTCGGCGTCCCCTGGATCGTGCGTCGCCCCGAGGTGCTGTGGGCACTCCTGCCGACGCATGCGATCCGGTTCTTCCTCACGAACCGCATGCACGGCTTCCTCGTCCTCGGCTCGGTCGTCCTCTGCATCACCGGAGGCGAGGCGCTCTACGCCGACATGGGGCACTTCGGGAAGCGCCCGATACGTTGGGCCTGGTACGTGGTCGTGTTCCCGGCGCTCCTCCTCAACTACTTCGGCCAGGGCGCGCTGCTCCTCGAGCGCCCCGCCGCGACGCACACGTTCTACGAGCTCGCGCCGTCATGGGCGCTCTACCCGGTGGTCGCGATCGCCACCGTCGCGACGGTCGTCGCCTCGCAGGCGTTGATCAGCGGCGCGTATTCGCTCACGCAGCAGGCCGTGCAGCTGGGCTACTCGCCGCGCGTCGCCATCGTCCACACGTCGGGGCACGCCGCGGGGCAGATCTACATCCCCGAGATCAACTACATCCTGATGGTCGCGTGCCTCGCGCTCGTCCTCGGCTTCGGCGAGTCGAGCAAGCTCGCCGCCGCGTACGGCATCGCGGTCACCGGCACCATGAGCATCACGTCGATCCTCTTCTACGCGGTCGCGGTGAAGCGTTGGGGATGGACGAGGCTGAGAGCGGGGGCCGTCCTCGCGCTCTTCCTCACCATCGATCTCGCCTTCTTCGGCGCGAACGCGGTGAAGCTCGCCCACGGTGGCTGGTTCCCGATCGCCATCGCTGCGGTCATTTTCATCATCATGACCACGTGGAAGCGCGGGCGCGCGGAGCTCGGGACGTACATGCGCGCTGCGACGCTCCCGATCGACGTCTTCCTCGCGGACGTCGAGCAGATGAAGCCGCCTCGCGTCGCCGGTACCGCCGTGTTCATGACGTGCCTCACCGGCGGCGCGCCCCCGGTGCTGCTCCACCACTTCAAGCACAACAAGGTCCTGCACGAGCAGGTCATCTTCCTCTCCGTGCAGACGTCGCACGATCCCGAGGTCCACAAAGACGAGCGCATCGAGGCGCACGATCTCGGGAACGGCTTCTGGACGTTGACCGCGTCGTACGGGTTCATGGAGAGCCCCGACGTCACCGAGATCCTCGACGCGGCCGAGCGGCATGGCCTCGTCACCAAGCGCGACGACGTCAGCTACTTCCTCGGTCGCGAGACGCTGCTCACGACCGGCGCGTCGAAGATGGCGTTCTGGCGCAAGGCGCTCTTCGGCTTCCTCTCGCGGAACGCGCGCCCGGCGACGCACTTCTTCCGCATCCCGCCGAACCGCGTCATCGAGCTCGGCATCCGCGTCGAGCTCTGACGTGCGGCCCCTTGAAGATCACCGCAAGAACCGGGTCGAACCCGCGCGCTAGGCTCGCTACGTCATCGTCATGCAACGCGACTACAGACGCAACGAAAAGGCGATCGAATGGATCGCGGCGCACACCCA
>JBKJQC010000647.1:0-5950 GCA_046593995.1 Polyangiales bacterium | reverse complement strand
CTCGCGAAGGTGGTGTTCACGGCCGACATCGAGGGCGCGACCGTCGCGTACCCCGATTCTCTCGTGGGTACCGATTCGCACACGACCATGATCAACGGGCTCGGCGTCCTCGGCTGGGGCGTCGGCGGCATCGAGGCCGAGGCGGCGATGCTCGGCCAGCCGGTCCACCTGCTCCTGCCCGACGTGGTCGGCGTGCACCTGCACGGTCGCCTGCGGGAAGGCGTCACCGCGACCGACCTGGTCCTGCGGATCACCGAACTGTTGCGCGCGGCGCGCGTGGTCGGCAAGTTCGTCGAGTTCCACGGCGACGGGATCGCCTCGTTGACGCTGGCGGACCGCGCGACGATCGGGAACATGTCGCCGGAGTACGGCGCGACGTGCGCGATCTTCCCCGTCGACCACGTGACGCTGCAGTACCTGCGACTCACCGGCCGACCCGAGAAGCTCGTGCGCCTGGTCGAGGCGTACACCAAGGAGCAGGGGCTCTTCCGCGAGCTCGGTGCGCCGGACGTGCACTACACGTCGAACGTGGAGCTCGACCTCTCCACGGTCGAACCGAGCATCGCGGGCCCCGCGCGCCCGCAGGACCGCGTCGCGCTCCGCGACGCGCGGAAGTCCTTCGAGAGCGCGATGCACCTGCGCATCTCGGCGACCGCCGCGAAGCCTGCGGAGAAGGAGATCACCAGGCTCAAGGGGGAAGGCGGCAGCGGCACCGCCGTCGGGTCCCACGAGTCGGTCGAGCAGGCGCCGATCTCGCAGCGCGGCGACGTGCTCGCGAAGCCGCCGCTGCAGAACGGCGCCGTGGTCATCGCGGCGATCACGAGCTGCACCAACACGAGCAATCCAGCGGTCATGATGGCGGCTGGCCTGCTCGCGAAGAACGCGGTCGCACGCGGGCTGCGGAGCAAGCCGTGGGTGAAGACGAGCCTCGCGCCCGGATCGAAGGTGGTCACCGAGTACCTGCACCGCGCGGGCTTGATGACGTCGCTCGAGACGCTTGGGTTCGATCTCGTGGGGTACGGCTGCACCACGTGCATCGGCAACAGCGGGCCGCTCCCCGAGGAGGTCTCGCGCGACATCAAGGACCACGATCTGATGGTCGCCGCCGTGCTGAGCGGCAATCGCAACTTCGAAGGGCGCATCCACCCGGCGGTGCGCGCGAACTACCTCGCGTCGCCGCCGCTCGTCGTCGCCTACGCGCTGGCCGGCACGATGGACCTCGACCTCTCCTCCGAGCCGCTCGGCCACGACGGTGACGGGAAGCCGGTGCACCTGCGCGACATCTGGCCGAGCCACGAGTCGATCGAGGCGGCCATGGGCGAGCACGTCTCCCGCGAGGCCTTCGCCGAGATCTACCAGGACATCTTCGCCGGAGAGGATCGCTGGCGCTCGCTCGAGGTGCCGAAGAGCGACGCGTTCGCATGGGACGCTGCGTCGACGTACGTGAAGCATCCGCCGTACTTCGACGAGACGACGCGCGAGCTGCCGAAGAGCCGCGCGATCACGGGCGCGCGCGCCCTCGCGCTCCTCGGCGACAGCATCACGACCGATCACATCTCGCCGGCGGGCTCGATCCGCGAGAACAGCCCCGCGGGGATCTATCTGCGCGAGAACGGCGTCGAGCCGCACGACTTCAACTCCTACGGCTCCCGCCGCGGCAACCACGAGGTGATGGTGCGCGGCACGTTCGCCAACGTCCGGCTGAAGAACTACCTCGTGCGCGACTCGGAGGGGCCGGTGACGCGCCACTTCCCGCGCGACGGCGCGCCGAAGGTGATGCCGATCTACGACGCGGCGATGCGCTATCGCGACGACGGCGTGCCGCTGATCGTCATCGCCGGAAGCGACTACGGCTCGGGCTCGTCACGCGACTGGGCGGCGAAGGGCCCGATGCTCCTCGGCGTGCGCGCCGTCATCGCCGAGAGCTACGAGCGCATCCACCGCAGCAACCTGGTCGGCATGGGGATCCTCCCCTTGCAGTTCGGCGCGGGCGACGACGCCGACCGATTGGGCATCACCGGCGAAGAGGTGTTCTCGATCGAGGGGATCGACGAGGCCGTCGCGCGTGCGCCGAGCGGCGACGGATGCGTGACCGTGCGTGCGACGCGCGCCGACGAAGTCTGCATCGAGCTCTCGGCCCGCGTGCGCATCGATACGCCGCAGGAGGTCCTCTACTACCAGCACGGCGGCATCCTGCACTACGTGCTGCGCCAGCTGCTCGCGAGCTGACTCCGTGCCTACGGGAGCACGCAGCTCATCTCGTACACGCTGCCCAGCTCGCTGAACATCGAGTGCTGGGGATCGTCGAGCGGAATCACCGCACCGATCCCGCCGATCGCGCGGACGCATGCGGCGCCGTCGTCTGCGGCTTCGAGGGAAATGCGATCGACGTCTGGCGGATACTTGCCGACCCCGGTCAGCGTATACGCGGGGCGCGGGAGCCGCAGCGGGAGGGGCGAGCCGGCCTTCGACGCGCACGCGACGGTGTACGAGCTCGGCATCCCGAACGCTCGCACGATGAAGCGGCCTTCCTGCAGCGTGCCGAGGAAAGACCTCGCGAAGGCGCTGTTCGCGATCGTCCACGTCGGAGTCGTCGACGGAAGGAGCTCGAACGTCGTACCGGTGTGGTAGTCGGACGAGCGTGGATAGCCCCACGTCTCGTCGTCTCTCGACGACGCGAGCGTCCACAGGCGAACCGGCCTCGGTTGCCACGTCTGTCCGTCCTTGGTCTCGAAGACCTCGGCAGCGCCGCCGAGCCCCGGCATCCGCGCGACGATGGTGAAGCCCGTGCTCGTACGGAACACGCGACGCGCGACGTGATCGACGAGCGGCGGTGCGGCGAGCTTCTGCGCCGGGCCGCCCGTGTCGCGGAGGACGTAGATGGGAAGCGCCCCCGGATCGCGATCGGCCCAGATCTCTCGGTCGATGGACTTCATTCCCGAGACGTAGAAGTACCGTGGGTGGGTCGGCTGGACGGCGATCCCGTCTGGGAACAGGCCGACGATCCACGCGTGCCGGAGGTCCGCCTCGACGATGCTGCCATTCCGGATCATGAAGGTGCCGACCTCACCGAGATTCGCGGTGTGCGGCGTGGTCTCGTGATCGCGAAGCCATGCGACCGTGACGCGAATGGGCCGGGTCTGCGCGCTACCGGAGGTCTTCGGCGTGATCGAGTAGCGGACCGCGACGACGCCGCCAGGGAGAGCGTGGAGAACGGTCTGTTGCTTCGGCCCCTGTGGCGGGAAGAGCGCGATCGTCTCGAGCTTCCCGCCCTTGTGGCGTCGCAGCACGCTCCCCTTCTCCGTCAGCAAGCGGAGCTCGCCGGCGACGTGATGGAGCGGATCGAGCTTGGTCATCACGTTCGTGGCGATCGGCTTCTTCGCGACCGTGCAGGCGATGGCGGGGACCGGCGCGGCCGTGGGCGCGGGCGCTGGCGCTTCGACGACCGCCTTCGGTTTCTCGTATGGCTCGCCGATGCGGGCGGGCTGATCCCAACCGGCGCGCCACGCGGTGTCGGTCACGCACCCTTCGAGAGCGCAGGCGAAAGCGCCGCGCGTGGGACCCGCCTGTCGCGCCGGACCACCGTACGACTCGTACAGCGTCCCGCGCTCGCCGATGAGCGCGTGATCACCTCCGACCGCGAAGTGATCAGGCCGAGTCGGGAACTCGGTCGTCGTCACGGCTCCGCTCGTCGCGACGCGCGTGAACGTGACGCCGCTCGCGGTCGGCGCGGCGACGAGGATCGTGCCGTCGTCGGCGATCGAGAGCGCGGTCGCGCTGCCGGAGTAGTCGAACTTCAGCTCCGCGCGCTTCACCGGCTCGTAGTGGTCGATCGGCGACTCGACGAGGGTGTATCGGGAGCTCTCGAAGGAGAGCGCGACGAGGCGTTTTCCCGTCGCATCGACGATGGCGCTGATCAGCCGATCCTTGATCGGCTGGAAAGGCGCATCGGCCGAGGATCGGAACGCGAGCTTCGCGTGCTCGGTGTCGTGCAACAGCCATCCGTTCGGACCGGCTGCGTAGCTCTCGGGGTAGTTGTCGGTCGGTCGCGGCGCGAGCTTCTGGAATGTCGCCCCGCCGTCGACGCTCAGCTGCTCGGTGAGCTGCGACTTGCCGTCGATCATGCTCAGGCACGCGAACGACACCGTCTTGCCGTGGGCGGAGACCTGGGTGTTGAAGCAGTCGGCGAACCCGGAGATCGGCTTCCACGTCCGCGCTGCGCCGAACGCTGCGACCGACGACCAGTAGCTCTTTCGATCAAAGGCGAGCAGCGCCGCGGTCCCCGCTCCGAGCGCTCGGGCCACGACGACGCCCGGCGGCTTCGATGCGACCGACGGCTCTTCTTCCGTCGGGCCCGGCTTGCCGAGCGCGTCTCCGATCAGCTTCACGCCGAGGCGCGGGCTGCCCGCGTACACCGCGCCGTCGTCCGCGATCGCCACCGTCGAAGCCGGCACGTCGGGCGCCGCGATCGGCGCCCAGGTCGCCCCGTGATCGCTCGTGGACGCGAGCAACTCCGGCACCATCAGGAGTAACCCTCGTCCGTCACGCGAGAGCGCGACCTCTACCGCCAACGCCGGCGTCTTCACGGCGCTCCAAATCTTGCCGCCATCGGTCGACCGGAACACCAATCCCTGCGGCGTGGCGCCGACGATCGCCTTGTCGTTCGCGCTCGCGACGCCGAGACCGAGCGCATTGCGCGTGATCTCGTACGGCTCGCCGAGCGGATCGCGCAGGCGATACACGCTGCCGTGCGCGCCCACGAAGTCGACGCCGATCGCCGACGGGATCGCGGCGACGAGGTCTTCGTCGAGGAGCCGCGGTGCGTTCGTCCGCTTCGTTCCCTCGAGCAACCAACGCTCGCCTCGATCGCTCGGCAGCACGCGGCGCCCGCCACCGAGGTCGAGCGCGCGCCCGACCCGGAAGCTCGCGGGGTGATCGAGGAGCCAGCGAGCGCCGAGCGGTGGTGCCGGCGCGATCGGCGCGCCCGCAGCGGTGGCAGCGGGACTCGGCGGCGGGGGTCGGGCGACGACCACCGGAGGTTCCGCGCCACACGATGCGACCAGCACGAGCGCGATGCGTCTCATCTCTACCCCACGCTCCTCGTGATCCGACCGGGCGCTCGGCGCCGCATCGATGGCGATCGTACGATTGTCGCAGCGCGAACGGGAAAGCTTCTCACGAGGCACCACGGACGGTTGTCATCCGCATCGGCTTCGTGATGCGCTGCGACCGATGGAGAAGGAGCGGGCACTGCTGGCCGGCGTGGGCGCGGCGGCGGTCGTGCTCGCGCCCGTCGAGGGCCTGATCCTGCGCGCGCTCCGCTTCGGCGATCTCCGGACGTCGCTGAAGGACGGCGCGAACGTCGCGCTCGTCTCGGCCGGCGTCTGGTACGTGCTGCTCCGCGTCCTGATCGAGGAGCGACACCGTCCCCTCGAGGCGATGCTCGAGCGAGTCGGTCTACCGCAGTGGTTCGTCATCGTCGTGGTGGCGTTCGTGCTCACGCTCGTGGCGACCGTCGCGCTGTCGCTCATCGGGCGACGAAGCCTGCTGCGCTGCATCGGCGCGGCGACGCTGATCACCGTCGTGACCTTCGTGCCGACGGTCCTCATCGCGGAGCACGTCGTCAAGAACCGATCGCAGTGAGGGGCGTCAGGCCGGCGCGCGCTGCCGTCGGTAGCGCGCGATGCCGAGGCCGAGCGTCACGCCGGCCGCCGCGATGACGTACCCCGCCCACTCCTCCCACCAGCGCGAGAGCTTCCTCCCGATGGACGGCCGCACGATCGGCGGCGCGGCGCCGAACTTCGGCCCCTTCACGCCGAGTGCACCGAGCTCGCTCTTCACGTACGTCGCGTAGGCCACGTTCCGCGGCGCCGCGGCGGTGTCGACCGCCGTGATCCCGCGCGGCGACTCCCTCGGCGGCGGCGGCCCCCAGATCCCCCCACGCGGGTGC
>JBKJQC010000581.1:0-3341 GCA_046593995.1 Polyangiales bacterium | reverse complement strand
GACCACCACCGTCGCGAACATCGGCCTCCCGAAGGTCGCGCAGGAGATCGCCGCGATCGTCCGCGACAAGAAGACCAAGGACGCAGATCGCAAGCCGCTCATCGGCCTGCTCGTCTCGCTCCCCGCCGACCAGACGGTCATCTCCGCGATCAAGGGAGGCTACGCGCACACCGTCAGCGACAAGCTGAAGATGGACATCGCCGGGTCGGCGTCGCGCCTGATGAACAAGGACCTCACCGACTGGCTCCTCGGCATCGCAGCCGACACCAAGGCGAACGAGGACCTCAAGACCGCGGCGCTCGGCAGCGCGCTGTGGCTCGCACCGAAGTCGCACTTCGCAGCGCTCCGCGCCGGCTACGAGAAGGCGAAGCTCCTCGAGAAGAAGGACAACGTCTGGCGCGTCATGGAGCCGAGCGAGGTGACCTGCGATCCGAAGGCGAAGAACCCGCCCAAGGACACGCAGTGCGAGGAGCACCCGGACAAGAAGGATAAAGAGGGTAAGCCGCAGTACGTGGTCTACCACGACAAGACCCCGAAGTACGGCGAGGAGCTCAAGGTCGTCCAGGAGGTCGTCGACAAGTGCAACGAGGACGCGAAGTGTTACTTCGCCGAGTTCCAGGCCGCGGTGAAGGAAGTCGACAAGCAGGGCTTCACCAAGGTCACGATCGGCGGCACGCTCGCCGGCATCAAGATGCAGAAGGCCGCGTGGATGCTCGCCATCTACGGCAAGGAGGACGACATGGTCGCCCTCGTCAACTTCATGCCGAACATCCAGGCGCCCGCCGCGCGCGGCTTCGTCCAGATGACGATCGACAAGAGCCTGCCGAACGGCAGCATGAAGGTCGCCGACGCGATCTCGAAGCTCGTGAAGAGCCAGCGTGAGAAGGGCTCCGAGACGGCGAACCGCGAAGCGGCGCAGCTCGAGCCGATCGCGAACAAGCTCCGCGCGCGCGCCGCGTCGGCTGGCGGCAAGAAGTAACGAGCGGTCTAGGGTCTAGGGTCTAGGGTCTGGGGTACCAGTCCCATCGCGAGCGCAGCGAGCGCCGCGACGGGAAAGGCTCGAGACGACCAGACCCTAAACCCTAGACCCTAGACCGAGGGGCGCGTGATCCGTATCGCAGTGCAGAAGGGGGAGGCCGCCGCGCGCGAACATGCGCGCGGCGACGGCGACGCGGAGCCGATTCGGATCGGTCGCGGGACGGGGAACGATCTCGTCCTGGAGACCGCCCACGTCTCGTCCGAGCACGCGCGCATCGCGTGGGCGGGTGATCGCTTCGTCCTCCAGGATTTGAAGAGCACCAACGGCACGGTGCTCGTCCGACGTGGCGATCGCGTCCGACTCGACGACGGAAACGCGCGCACGCTCCCCCTCGAGGATGGCGACGTCATCGAGCTCGGCGTGTCCGAGCACGCCGTCGTTCTCGCCGTGTATCTGAAGGAAGAGGCGGATCCGACGCAGGTGATGGCGACGCGGTCGATCGACGACCTGCGCCCCGCCGCGCTCGAGATCGAGAAGCAGCCGTCGGTCCTTCGCAGCATCTACGAGTCGAGCGTGTGGATCGGCGCCGCCGACGAGCTCGACGAGGTGCTCCGTCGCCTCGGCGACGCGGTGCTCTCGCTCATCGGGAAGGCGACGCACGTCACCATCGCGCTCCGCGACGACGACGAGCCAGAGTCGGTTCACACGACCGGGGGCAAGGCCGCGAAGCTGCCGACGTACGTGCCGGTCCTCACGCGCGTGCGCGGCGAGCAGACCGCGGTGGCGATCCCGCTCACCCGCAGCATCTTCCGCAAGGTCGTGCAGGAGCGCGCAGCCGTCCTCGCGGCAGACGCTCCGAGCGAGGTCGGCTCCGCGTCGCTGCTCGGCGCGCAGATCCGCTCGACGCTCGGCATCCCGCTCTGGAAGGGGGCGGAGATCCTGGGCATCCTCCAGGTCGACAACCGCGGTGGTCCGCCTGCAATGGGGGGCCCGTCGGGTACGATGGGCGGCGCGGCCGGCATCTTCGGCTCCGGCGATCTCGATCTCCTCTCGCTCCTCGCGACCAACGCCTCGCTCGCGATCGCGAACGCGCGGCTGATCCACCGTCTCCACGTCGCCGAAGAGCGCCTGCGCAAGGAGAACACCTTCCTCAAGGGGCGCGAAGAACGCCGCGCGGAGAAGCGCGAGATCGTCGGGTCGAGCAAGCCGATGGAGGAGCTCCGCGGCAAGATCGAGAAGGTCGTCAACACGCGCGTGACGGTGTTGATCGAGGGAGAGACCGGCGTCGGCAAGGAGCTGATCGCCTCCGCGGTCCACTATCGCTCGAACCGCCGCGAGAAGCTGTTCGTCGCGCAGAACTGCGCGGCCATGCCCGAGAACCTCCTCGAGAGCGAGCTCTTCGGCCACAAGAAAGGCTCGTTCACCGGCGCCCACGAGGACAAGCGCGGCCTCTTCGAGATGGCGGACGGCGGCACGCTCTTCCTCGACGAGATCGGCGAGATGCCGCTCTCGCTCCAGGCGAAGCTCTTGCGCGCGCTGCAAGAGGGGGAGATCCGCCCCGTCGGCGCGGTCAAGCCGATCCACGTGAACGTGCGCATCGTGGCCGCGACGAACCGCAACCTGAAGAAGGAGGTCGAGGAGAAGCGCTTCCGCGAAGATCTCTACTACCGCCTCGCCGTCTTCCCGCTGCGCGTGCCCGGATTGCGCGAGCGCCGCGAGGACATCCCGCACCTCGCGGGGTTCTTCCTCACGAAGTACGCGTCGGAGATCGGCAAGCCGGTCGCCGGCTTCAGCCAGCAGACGATGGAGCTCCTCCAAGCCTACGACTGGCCGGGGAACGTCCGCGAGCTCGAGAACGAAGTGCAGCGCATCGTCATCCAGATCGATCCCGGCGGCTTCGCGACGCCGGATCTCCTCTCGCCGCGCATCCGCCAGGTCGACAACGTGGTCGACCGAGCCGCGCCGAAGAAGGGGACGCTCAAGGAGATGATGGATCAGCTCGAGAAATACATGCTCATCGAGAGCCTCCGCGAGCACGGCAACAACAAGACGGCCGCCGCGCGCACGCTCGGGATCACCCGCGAGGGGCTGCACAAGAAGCTCCGCGGGTTCGGCATCTCCTGACCGCCTGTCGACGCTGGTCGGCCTGTCCAAAGAACGAGCTCAAGCGAGTGATTGAACGCGGGCGGACGAAGGCTTTGCGCAGTCCGCTCCGCGTCCAAGGAACGAGCCTGAGCGAGTGGATTGAACACGGAGGCACGGAGGCACGGAGGTCGAGCATGTCTGCCGATCGCTTCTCCGCCGTCACTGCCGCCGTGTCGTCGCGCGCCGCCGCGACGGTTCCTGCGTGCATGAAAAAGAC
>JBKJQC010000175.1:0-2833 GCA_046593995.1 Polyangiales bacterium | reverse complement strand
CCTTCGCGCTGCGCTCCCACGAGAAGTCCACGCGCATGCCGTTCTGTCGGAGCGCGTTGGCCGCGCCGCGATCGCGCGCGACGTCGAGGCCCCAGCGGAGCGCGCGTCCGAACGACTCGGAGTCGTCGGCGGCGTAGAGGATGCCGGTCGCTCCGCCGACGTCGGTCTGGTTGTGCAACGGCGCAATCGTGTCGACCAGACCGCCGGTGGCGCGCGCGACGGGGATCGTGCCGTAGCGCATCGCGTACATCTGCGCGAGGCCGCACGGCTCGAAGCGCGAGGGCATCGCGAACAGATCGCTCGAGGCGTAGATGCGCTTCGCGAGGCCCTCGTCAAACGCGCGGCGGAACGAGATCGCACCGGGGTGCGTCATCGAGAGCCACTGCAGGCGCTCTTCGAGCGGCTCCTCGCCCTCGCCGAGGATCGCGATCTGACCGCCGCGGCGGACGAAGTCGTCGGCCACATCGGCGAGGTGATCGATGCCCTTCTGCGCGGTCAGCCGCGAGACCACGCCGAGGATCGGCGCGTCCTGCCCTTGCGGCTGATGGAGACCGAGCTCCCAGCGGAGCGCCTCGCGGCAGGCGTCCTTGCCGGTGAGATCGTCGGCGCTGTATGTCGCGGGCAGGTGCTTGTCCGTCGTGGGATCCCAGACGTGCACGTCGATGCCGTTGGTGATCCCGAGGAGCTTCCCGGAGAACCACCGGAGCACGGGGTCGAGCCCGTGGCCGTAGCGCTCGGTGCGGATTTCGCGCGAGTACGTCGGCGACACGGTCGTGATGCGATCCGCGAGGACGAGCGCGCCCTTCATCAGATCGAGGAGGCCACCGTGCTCGAAGTAGTCGTGGAAGTCTTCCCACGCGATGTCGAGGTACGGCGTCGTCGATGCGCGCTCGACGCCTTGGAACGCGAGGTTGTGGATCGTGAAGACGCAGGGCACGCCGCGCGCCGACGAGGCGAGCTTCTTCAGGTAGTAGACGGCGAGCGCCGTGTGCCAGTCGTGCGCGTGGACGACGGCGAGGCGGCCGAGGTTCTTCGATCGCGCGATGATCGCGGCGATCTGCACGACGGCCTTCGCGAAGATCGCAAACCGATACGCGTCGTCGCCGTAGCCGTACACGTCGCCGCGCGACAGGTGCTCGGCCTCCACGAAGTACGTCGTCGCCAAGCCGCGGTGCGTCGTCGCCTCGAAGACCTGGGCTTCGACCGTCCGGCCGCCGAGCGTGATCGAGAGCGGCACCGGCCAGGGGACCATGGCCTCGCGACCGCCGATCGACCCGAGCTTGCTCGCCTTGCCGTAGAGGGGCGTGACGATGCGCACGTCGACGTCGAGCCCGGCGAGCGCCGGGGGGAGTCCCGCGAGGACGTCGCCGAGGCCGCCGGACTTGTGGAAGGGCGAGACCTCGGCCGCGACGTGGAGCACGATCGGCTTCACCGTTCGGGCTAGTAGCACGCTTTCCGTCCGGCTACTTCGGCGGATCAGGTGGCCGAGCGCGATTGGACCGTGCGTGACGTCGTCACGTGGATGACCGACGACCTGCGCAAGCGGGGCGTCGAGGCGGCGCGCCTGGACGCCGAGCTGATGGCCGCCCAGGCGCTCGGCGTCGATCGCGTGAAAGTGATCATCGACGGCCAGCGGCTCCTCGAGCCCACCGAGCTCGCGGAGATCCGCGCGCTCTTCAAACGCCGGCGGAGCCACGAGCCGGTCGCCTATCTCCGTGGCCATCGCGAGTTCTACGGCCGGTCGTTCCGGGTCGACGCGCGCGTGCTCGTCCCGCGTCCGGACACCGAGACGCTCGTGGAGGTCGCGCTCGCACGGCTCGCCGGGCACGATCTCGGCGGACGCATCGTGGACCTCTGTACCGGCTCGGGTTGCGTCGCGGTGACCCTCAAGCTCGAACGGCCCACCCTCACCGTCGACGCGACGGATCTCTCCGAGGGTGCGCTCGTGGTCGCGCGCGACAACGCACACCGGCTCGGCGCCGTGTGGAACGTCCGCTTCGCCCACGGCGACTTGTTCGCGCCGCTCGGTGAGCCGCGCCCGATCTACGATCTCGTGGTCGCGAATCCGCCCTACATCCCCACTGCCGAAATCGCGACCCTGCAGCCCGACGTCCGCGATCACGAGCCGCGCCTCGCGCTCGACGGCGGCCCGGACGGCCTGGTGATTGTTCGTCGCATCGCCGACGAGGCGCGCCGCTGGCTACGTCCTGACGGCGTGCTCGCGATGGAGCTCATGGCCGGGCAGGCACCCGACGTCGAGACGCTCCTGGTGCAGCAAGGCTACCGCGACGTGCGTCGCGCCAAGGACTACGGCGGCCACGAACGCGTGATCAGCGCCCTGACGCCGACGCGCTGATCGTCAGGGACGGTCGTGGAGCGGCGGGCACCCAACCCGGGACACCGACTTCACGTTTCTTAACACTCGCGGCCGGACGTCCTTCACATTCACTGACGACTCTACCCCTCGTCACCGGAGTCTCAGAGCTCTCGCGAGAGAGAGCCCGGCTCCGGACGGAGGGTCGTCATGTTCGGATTTCTCATCGGCACGGCTTGTCTGATTGGTCTCGTCGCGACCCTACGTCGTGGGTTCGGCGGCGGGTGCGGGCGCTACGGCTACGCGGCGTATGGCGGCGGCGGCTGCGGGCAGGGGCATGGGAGCTGGCACGCACAGCACCACCCGAACGCGCCAGAAGGTCCGAGCTGCCACGCGCGAGATGGATGGGGCGGCTATCGCGAGGGTGAGCGCTCTGCCACCGAACGCGAGAGCGAAGGTCCGCCGTGGCGCAGGCGCGGTGGCTTCCGTGGATGGGGCCCGCGCGCATGGTTCGGGCGC
>JBKJQC010000434.1:0-6337 GCA_046593995.1 Polyangiales bacterium | reverse complement strand
GCAGGAGGCGCCGCCGGCGCCGCATCACGCGGCGCGCTCGACAGCGCAGCCCTCGGTGCACGCGCACCACGCCGCACGTTCGGCGCCCGCACCGACCTGACACAGTAGTGCTAGGTGCGAAGGCCGCGGCAGCATTGCCCGGCCTCCGTGTGCCTCCGTGTCTCCGTGCCTCCGTGGTTTCTCGGGTCTTCAAACTGTTTGTCGCTCTAGCCATCTCGCTACACTGGTCCGCCATGAGCGATCTCGTCGACCGGACCCGGCCGGTGCGTGCCGGAGAGGAGCTCTCCCTCGAGCGGCTCACGAGCTTCCTCGTCGAGCACGTGCGCCACGACGGAATGGCGATGGCCGGAGCGCGCATCGAGGTCGAGCAGTTTCCGAGCGGGCACTCGAACCTCACGTACATGGTGAAGGCAGAGCTCGCGTCCGGTGAGGTGCGCGAGCTCGTCGTGCGCCGGCCGCCGTTCGGGAGCAAGGTGAAGACGGCGCACGACATGGGGCGCGAGCACCGCATCCTGTCGAAGCTGCACGCCGTCTACCCGAAGGCGCCGAAACCGCTCGCGTACACCGAGGATCCCGCCGTGATCGGCGCGCCGTTCTACGTGATGGATCGCATCCGCGGCATCATCCTCCGCCGCGCGATCCCCGCCGGGCTCGACTTCGGCCCCGAGCGCGCGCGGCGGCTCTCCGAGGCGCTGATCGACGAGCTCTCGGATCTCCACGCGCTCGACTACGCCGCAGCCGGCCTCGGCGATCTCGGCAAGCCCGACGGGTACGTGATCCGACAGGTCACCGGCTGGACCAAGCGCTACCAGGACTCGAGGACGGACGACATCCAGGCCGTCGACGTCATCGCGAAGTGGCTCGCGGAGCGCATGGAAGCCGTCAGCGCGAAGAGCGAGGCGGCCTTGATCCACAACGACTGGAAGTACGACAACCTCGTGCTCGACAGCGCCGATCCGACGAAGATCATCGGCGTGCTCGACTGGGAGATGTCGACCGTCGGCGATCCGCTGATGGACCTCGGCACCGCGCTCTCCTATTGGGTCGAGGAGAAGGACAAGGACGAGCTGAAGATGTTCGCGTTCGGTCCGACGCACGCGCCCGGGAGCCTGACCCGCGAGGAGCTCGTCGCGCGCTACGCGGCTCGCTCCGGCCGGAAGGTCGACGACGCGGTGTTCTACATGTGCTTCGCGCTCTTCAAGACGGCCGTCGTCGCGCAGCAGATCTACTACCGATACAAGCAGGGCCTGACGAAGGACGACCGCTTCGCGATGATGATCGTCGGCGTGCGTCTCCTCGCCGAACAGGCGGTGGCCGCGGCCGAGCGCGGAAACATCGCTCCCTGAGCGTTGAAGCCGGCCCGCTCGAGGTGGTCGCGCTGGTCGTTGATCAGGGCTCGACGGTAACCACTGGCGGCGGCCTGTGACGTGATGACGATCGCGCCCAGTCAGACCGTTCGGCCATCGATACGCGTGGCCCTCGTGGCGGCCGTTTCCATGCCTCGCGGGAGCGTGGCTCGCGCGTGCGCTCTACGGGCACATCTTCCGCGGCTTTGGGGGCTGGAGCGGAGGCATTCCCGTAGCGCTCCATTCGCTGTTCACTGCTGCGTGCTTCACGATGCAACTGCCCCTGCTACGGCGAGGTACCCGTGCCGGACCTTTCGTCGGTGCGCTCCTCTTCTCGGAGTTGGTCGTCGTTCTTGTCGAGAAGTCGGCTGGCCGCTGAGCCAGTACCAGGGCGTCGCACAGGTGATCCCATACCTGCCGATTCAACTCGTCGCGACGATGGGCGGCGCCGTCATGGGCGGGTGGGCGCAGCCATTTGCGAGTCGCCGCGCCCGTGGCTCGGGCCGATAGAGCCCATGCTGGAGAGATGCTTGTGCGCGGCTCTACCGAAGACGACGCGCTGCACGTTGGCGTGCATGGCTGCACGGTCATGGTGCAAAGCGTCTTGGCTGCTGGCGGCGGCGCAGGTGTCGTGCGCCGCACGCAAGGTGTCGTGCGCCCCTTCGTCGTCGACCCCGTGTACCGGAGGTTGCTCGGCGCCGATGATGGGCCTCGCGCCGCCCGGAGAGTCGGTCGCGCACTACAGGTCGACGATCCCTTAGGTCGGCAGCGAGGGGCGCCTCGAGGGGTGGCGGCGGAGCGCCGCGACGGCGCGCTTGGAGCGCGCCAATTGCGGCGAACGCGAACGTCCCGGGCTACGCGCGGTTGCGCGAGCGTCGCGACGATCTATATTGATCGGCGTGGCGTTCCAGGCCGGCGGCAAGCGTGTCCTCGTCGTGCTCTTCGTGCCCAGCGTCGAGCGCGATGGATCAACCACGGTCGACCAGGACGGGTGGGTGCGCGAGGCGCTCAGCCTCTTCGGTGATGTGTTCGGAGGCGCTACGGCGTACCCGAGGGCGCGCGGCGTGTGGAAGGACGACGAACGAGGCGGCAGCCTGGTCTTCGACGATCCCGTAGTCGTGCATTGCTACACGGTCCCGTCGGCAATCGAGGACGAGCACAACCTCGGACGACTCGCTGCGTTCTGTCGTCGAATGGGGCGCGACACGAACCAGGGAGAGATCGGGCTCGTGATCGCCGACGAGTACTTCGCCATCCGCGACTACACGGAGCATGAACCATGAAGCAGAAGTTGAAGCTCGACATGCAGAAGATCGCGAAGGGGCTCGGTGCCGAGCGTGTTGGTGACGTCCGCGCAGGCAGCGGCTACTTCGCCGCTGCCCGTTTGGTCGCCGACATCCAGGCGCGCTTTCGGACGCCGCCGACCGGGGGTCGCGGCACCGACCCGTCGTGGACTGAAAAGCGGCTCGTCGCATTCGCGCCCGAGACGCTCGAGCGTCTCGAGGCAGTCGCGAGGAAGGTGAGCAGCGGCGGGCGTGTTCCGGTTAGTCCGCTCCAAGTGGCTGCTCTTCTCATTCAGCGAGCGACGGAGGAGCTCGACGACTCGGAGATCGAGAGGCTGACGTCGAGAACCTCCTCGGCGTAGATCGTCTCGAACGTCGCCGTCGTCGCCATGAGGCAGGTGCCATACTGGGCCTTCGCGCTTCCGCTCATCGTCGTCGCGCTAGCCATCGATGTGGCGGTGCTCCACCTGCCAATCTGCTCTGGCGTCATCGGCGCTTGGACGATTGGCGCACTGCTCGAGAGACCAAGAACTGGATCTCGCGCGGCGGGTCTGGTCGTGGCGGCGTTGTCGACCGTCAGCGCCAGCTACTCGGGGATCCGGGCGATCGACCTCGCTCAGGATGATTTGCGAAAGGCGGAATTCGCGGCTCGTGCTGTGCGAAGGTTCGCGTTGGACACCGGCCGACCACCTGACAGCATCGAATCCGTCGTTCCGCGCTATCTGAGCGCGCCGCCGCGCATCGATTCTCCGTTAGTCGGCCACGTTCGCCATGTGAGAAAAGACCAGAAGCGGTGGTGCGTCACCTGGGGAAGCGTTCCTGACCGGGCTGGCGTGGACTGCGGCGAGGTTCCGTAGGCATGCTGGCTACGAGGATGCAGAATCTGGTCAGGGCATCGGTCCGTGATGCAATCGGGCTCGCGCAGGCGCGAGGCCTGCCGTGAGCGCGTGGCGCGGCGCAGTACTTTGGCTCGCTCTTCCGCTCGGCATCGCCCTCGATGCTCGTGTGCTCGGATTCCCTTGGGTGAGCGGCGCGGCACTCATCACGACGCTGACCGTCGCCATGCGCAAGGAGCGACCGCGGCGTGCGAACTTTCAGTGTGCCGCTGCCGCTGCGGCGGCTGGGTTGGTGGTCTTCGATACGTCGAGCGGCGCCAGCGAGGCTGAGGCGCATGCGTTTGTCGTGCGCGAAGCCGTGCGTCGCCATGTCGCAGCGAACGGACACCCGCCGACGGCGCTCAGTACGCTCGTGCCGCAGTATCTTCGGTCGGTTCCGAGATCTACCCGGCTTACTTCGGGGACGTTTCGGTATCACTTGAATCGAGACGGGGGCTGGTGTCTCCAGTGGACGGCGCGCACCGGCGATTTCGAGGCCGAACGGTACCTCTGCGGGCCGTATGAGCTCGTCTTTGGCCGGACTCGGCTGGGGCATCGCGTCATACAGCCGAGGTCACGCCGGCGAGGAGTCGGCGTCGATCTCGATGGTGTGGCACGTCGTGATCGTGTCACTGCGCAGGCTCGATCGCCGCGATGCTTCTCGGGATCGATGACGCGTCGACCATGACGGTCAGAGGCCGGCGATCGGCGCGCGCACGCCCTCGAGGTGCGTGATCACCTCGAGCTCCGCGCCGAGGCGCACGACCAAGACCGAGGTCGGCGTCGCGACCGCGAGGTGCTGCTCGTCGAGCAGGACCAGCGTGCGCGTGAGGAGCTCGGCGTCGACGTACACGCGGTCGAGCGGGAGCACGCGCGGCGGCTCCCCGGTGGAGGCGCCGCGCACCACGACCAGCCGCCGCGGCCCGGACGACGTCATCGCGACGCCGTCAGGCACGTCGAGCGCGTCGGCGAGACCGTCGCTCTCGAGCTCCAGCGCGCGCATCAGCGCGCCGTCCGGTCGGCGCAGCACGATCCGTCCGCCCACGATGTCGAGCACGTGTTGCGGCGTCGCGCGCGCGGTGTCGTGCACGAGCATCGGGAGCTCCACCCGTGCGTCCTCGGTGATGGACGACGCCGAGGTCGTGACCGTGTGCAGCGCGTAGCGCTCGTGGCCGTCGCGCGCGAGCGTCGTGAGGTGGGCGCCGTCCCACCACGCGGAGCTCGGCATCGGCGCGATGAACGAGGCCCCGAGGTGGGTCGAGAGCATGCGCCAGCGATCGCCGTAGGACGACTCGAAGAGGACGACGCCCGAAGGCGTCGACGCGAGCCGCGCGTGTCCGTCGATCCCGCGGTGCACGGTCGGCGGACCGAAGGACTCGCCGACGAGCGTTCGCTCGACGATCGTCGCATTCTCACCGTCCTGGTCGGTCTCGAACGTGAGGACTCGATCGCCGGCAACCACGACGTCCTGCACCAGCCCGCCGTTCGGACTCTCGGCGACGATGCGGCCGGAGACGACGAGCGCGAGCCCGCGGTCGGTGCTGGCGACGAACGAGCGTTTCGGCGGTGCGAGGGGATGCACGATCGGCGGTGTTCCGGGGGGCTCAGTCGGCGGAAGGCTCTCGGCGTCGCGGGAAGCGTCCGCGCGGTTCACGGCGCGACCGCCTTCCGGCGGAGAACAGCCGAGGAGAGCGAGGGCGAAGGGGAGGAGGCGGGCGGGCGTGCTGCGCATGCGAGGGGGTCGACCCCTCCCCGATGCCGGTTGCGCGCGCGCTCAGTTGCAGCGTACGAGCGGCGTCAGGGGCGCGAACTTGTTCACCGTGACGTTGAGCCCGTCGTAGTCCGCGAGCCCCTTCTCGAGGCTCGACTTGATGGTCGCGTAGGTCTGCCCGAACTTGTTCGCCGCGCTCGCGGCCGTCCCGCCGGCGGAGCTCTGCGCAACGCACGCGAACTTCGGCGCGCAGCAGATGTCGATCGTCTCGCACGGCGGCGAGGTCTGCGCGATCGACTGCACGGCGGGATCGCCGTAGAGCGTCGCTCCCCCGACCATGACCATGCGGACGTCCGCCGGGCGCGCGGCGAGGAGCGCGGCGTAGGGATCGGCGGCGTCACCACCGATGACCATGAGGTCGGCCTTCTTGCCGACGGCGATGGAGCCGATCACGGCCTCGAGCGCGACGTTCTTGGCGGCGTTGATCGTCGCCATCTTGAAGAGCATTTTCGGCGTGAGGATGTTGCCGAAGGCGTTGTTGTCGACGTGATCGGCGTAGCGGAGCTCGTCGAGCATGTTCTGGCTGCCGCCCATCGACCAGTCGGGTGAGATCGCGACGTTGATCCCCTTGGCGATCGCGAGCGGGATCTTCGTGGTCTTGGTCAGGTCGGTGCCGCCGCCGTAGAGGTACACGTTCGAGCGCGGCGACCACGTGAGCTTCATCCCGTACCCGGCCATCGCCGTCAGCTCGGCGTCGCCGAGGGCCGTGCCGTGGACGATCGTCGTCTTCGACGAGAAGAGGCAGTTGTCCGGCTCGCTGACCGTCCCGAGCTGCGCCCACTCGTTCAGCGCGCTGGTGTCGACCCCCTCGGCGATGTGGATGAGATACGCCGTGGTGTCACCGTCCACGAAGTTGGCGCAGACCGCGTTCGCCGATGTGGTGCTGGGGAAGAGCGTCGCCGCCTGCACCTTGTCGGTGGGAAGGCCGTTGCCCGACTGGTCGATCGTCCGCGCGAGCGTGCGGTAGCAGATCGCGTCGTTCGGGTTGGCCGAACCGGCGATCGACGTGGTCCCCGCGACGAGGCCCTTGAGCTCGCCGAACTTGTCCATCTCGCAGCCGAG
>JBKJQC010000163.1:0-3002 GCA_046593995.1 Polyangiales bacterium | reverse complement strand
CGCGCACGCGCCCTGCAAGCCGAGCGACTCGCTGCGATCGGCAAGATGGCGGCGCACATCACCCACGAGATTCGCAATCCGCTCTCGTCCATCCAACTGAACGTCGAGCTCCTCGAGGAGACCCTCGAGAAGTACATCTCTTCACGCGACGCGGAGCTCGCGCCCGAGGCGAAGCGGCTCCTGACCGCGATCGTGCGCGAGGTCGGCCGGCTCGGGGACGTGAGCGAGGAGTACCTCCGGGTCGCGCGGCTCCCTTCCCCGCGCCCGGCGGCCGTCGACCTCGCAGCGCTGGTGCGCGACGTCGCCGACTTTGCGCGCCCCGAGCTCGAACGCGCGCGTGTCACGCTCGACGTCCGGCTCCCCGAAGAACCGGTCGTCGTCGCCATCGACGAAGCCCAGGTCCGTCAGGCGCTCGTGAACCTCGTGCGTAACGCGCGCGAGGCGATGGAGGACGGCGGGACCTTGACCCTCCGCGTGTCGCGCGAGGGTGCGACCTCCGGCGCCCTCGGACAGAATCGCGGCGAGACGGCGGTGCTCGACGTCGAGGACCAGGGGCCGGGCATCCCCGAGGAAGTGCGGATGCGCATCTTCGACCCCTTCTTCACGACCAAAGCGACCGGGACCGGGCTCGGGCTCCCGCTCACCCGCCAGATCATCGAAGCGCACGGCGGCGCCATCCGGTGCGAGGCGGTCGAGCCCCACGGCACGCGGTTCCGACTGCTGTTCGCGCTTGCAGGTGCGACACGCGAGGGTATCGCGCGGACGGGCGTGGTAGAAACCGCGTCGGCATGACCGAACGAGACCCGCGCCGCCCCCAGGACGACACCCGCGCCGACGGACGCAGCGCGCGCGAGCTGCGCACCCCGCTGATGGAGCTCGGGTTCCATCGCAACTCCGAGGGCTCGGTCCTCTATCGCTGCGGCAACACGGTGGTGCTCTGCACCGCGTCGGTCGACGCGAAGGTGCCGCCGTTCCTCGAAGGAAAGGCGCAGGGCTGGGTCACCGCCGAGTACCAGATGCATCCGCGCGCGAACCCGCCGCGGCGCGAGTCGCGCGACGGCCGCGGCAAGGCTCCGAGCGGCCGCACCCAAGAGATCCAGCGGCTCATCGGCCGCGCGCTGCGCTCCGCGGTCGACATGAAGAAGCTCGGCGAACGTCAGATCTCGATCGACTGCGACGTCCTCGAGGCCGACGGCGGCACGCGAACGGCGTCGGTCACGGGTGGTTTCGTCGCGCTCGCCCTCGCGCTCGAGACGCTCCGCCGTCGCGGGGACCTGCTCGCTCCCTGCCTGCGCGCGCCGATCTCGGCGATCAGCGTAGGGCACGTGAACGGCGGGCACGCGCTCGACCTCATCTACGTGGAAGACGCGCGCGCGCGCGTCGACATGAACGTGGTCGCGACCGAGCACGGCGACATCATCGAGATCCAGGGGACCGCCGAGGGGGAGCCGGTGCCGCGCAAGGAGGTCGACGCCATGATCGATCTCGCGCAGGTCGGCATCGCGCAGCTCTGCGCGCTCCAGCGGAGCGCGTTGCTCGCGCACGGGGTCGAGCTCGACGCGTTCCTCATCCGCCACGACGAGTACGAGTCGTGAGCGCGCCGTCGGTCCTCGCGCGACGGACGGTGGTCGTCGCGACCTCGAACAAGGGAAAGCTGCGGGAGCTCCGCGCGCTCCTCGCCGAGCTGCCGATCGATCTCGTCCCGATGAGCGAGGCTGCGCCCGCGAGCCGACGGATCGAGGTCGTGGAGGACGGCGACACGTTCGAGGAGAACGCGCTGAAGAAGGCGCGCACCGTGGCACGGGCGCTCGCGATGCCGGCGCTCGCGGACGACAGCGGGCTCGAGGTCGACGCGCTCGACGGCGCTCCCGGGGTCCGCTCCGCGCGGTACGCCCGCGAAGGCGCGACGGACGCAGAGAACAACCGCAAGCTCTTGATGGAGCTCGACGCGCTCGGAGCCACGCCACGGACCGCGCGATTCCGTTGCGTGCTCGCGCTCGTCGATCCGCTCTCCGATGCACCGCCGCTCGTCACGCACGGCACCTTCGAGGGAGAGATCGCCGGTAGCCCGCGCGGCACGTTCGGCTTCGGCTACGACCCGATCTTCATCGTGAGCGAGCTCGAGGGGAACCGCACGCTCGCGGAGCTCTCCGACCCCGACAAGAACGCGCACAGCCACCGCGCGCGCGCGGTCCAAGCGATGATCCCTGCGCTGCGACGCTGGCTCGGGATCTGAGAGGTCGTGAATCTTTCGCTCGCCTCGACGATGGACCGACAGGGAGACGGGGAGGCGAGGAGATCAGAAGGAGGTCGAGCATGTGCTGCCGCGCGCGGACATCAACGTCTTGGCGGCCATGGTGTCATCGACTTCGTCGCGTCGTCCGGCAGACCCTCTGGTAGCTCCCTCTCGCCTCCCCGGCTCCCCGCCTCCCTGTTTGTCCTGTTTGTCGGCGGCTCGGTCGAGACCGAAAAGTTCACGCTCTCTGAGCCGAGGTTCGCAACCTGGCTCACCAGTAGACCGTGGCGCGCGCGAGGATCATCCTCGGCGGCCCCGGCGTGAAGTGGAGATCGCTGACGGGCGCGGTCTCCGTCCGGAGTCGGGACTCGTTCGCGAACTGCACCTCGCGGAACGCCGAGCCGACGACGTTGCGCACGTCGACTGCGATCTCCAAGTGCTCGAAACGATGACCGAGCGACGCGTCGACCACCGTCCATCCTTCGGCTGTGAGGGAGCGATCCTCCGTTGCGGGCCGATCGGCGAGCGAGCGTACGCGGAGCGAGCCGAAGGTCCCCTTCGGGTGCTTGAACCCGACGCCGGCAGACATCATCCGCGTCGGCGCGAGGGCGATGGCGTTCGCGCCGCTGCCGCCGTCGACGAACCGCGGTCGGACGAACGTCACGTCGGCGTCGAGGAAGATCCAGGACAGCAGCTTCAGGCGCCCGTCGAGCTCGACCCCGATGCGCCTCGTGGAACCGCGCGCAGACGTCGTCCCCTCGTCGCC
>JBKJQC010000110.1:0-12702 GCA_046593995.1 Polyangiales bacterium | reverse complement strand
TGCCGTCCGGTGCGTACGCGAACCGCTGTACGTTTGCGATCTTCGCATCGAGTGCCGGGATCTCGTCTGCGGTGCTGGTGCCTCCACCAGCGACGAGCACCGGAGCGCCGCCATTGCGACCGAGGCGATAGATGCGATTGTTGACGTTGAAGTAGACGCTGCCGTCCGGGGCGATCTGCGCGCTCACCGGCCGCTCGGGGAGGACGCTGCTCGTCCACAGGGTCTTCGCGACGTCCGTTCCGAGCGCGTCGGTCGTGCGCCGCTTGCCGCTCCCCATGAACAGCGTGCGGCTCGAGGGGTCGTAGACGTGGTGTGCCGTCAGCGCCCAGCCACCGAGGCCGATGTCGCGCGCATCGAGCGTGCCCAGCGTCGTCTCGGCGAGGGCCCGGAAAATCACCTCAGTGCGCGCGGGCACCGCGATGAGGATGACCGTGCCAATACCGTTGTAGCCGAAGCCGCCGGAGGGTCCCACGTCGGCGTAGACGCCATCGTAGAGGTAGTCCACGCTCACGGTGGCGCGGTGGATCCCCTGCAGCCGACGACCGTACGCGTCGAGGCCGTCCCACGTGAAGGTCGTCTTCTGGTTCGGGAGCGCGGGATAGCTGCTCGTGTAACGGCGGCCGGCGACGTCGACCTGGAGATCGATGCGCTTCGCCGTCGCCGGGACCACCGCACCAGAGAGCGTCACGGGGATCTCGTAGGCGCGACCGGGAACACGGTCGCTCTGGTAGCGAAGCCCGTGTGGCGTGCCGGCGATCGGCAGCTGCTCGGCGAGGACCTGATTCTCACACTCGATGATCGAGCCCTTGGCGTTGCAGGGGTTCGGGACGCCCGGCCGACCTGGCGATGGCGGCGGCGGCGGCGCGGCGCCGAGCGGCGGCGAGAAGCCCAGGTTGCAGTCCCACATCGAAAAATGCCGGACCTGCACGCGGAACAGCGACTGCCGATCGGGGTACAACCCGGCCAGCTTCGTGCGCTCGTCGACGGTGATGCCAAGCGCGTTCAGCGTCGCGTCGCTCTCCGCGACGCCGTCCCCTGTCGTATCGATCGCGGCGACGCCACCCGCGATGGCGACGATCTTGATGACGTGACCGGTCTTCTCGTTGACCCAGACGTTCCGGTCGTAGTCGTAGCTCCCGAGCGGCATCGACGTGCCGACGGGAAAATTCAGAAAGTTCTCGACGTAGAGCGAGACGGGCTTGTCGAACGTGGTGACGCGCGAGCCGGCCGCGCGCGCCTCGTCGGTGCTGAGCTCGAGGGCGTAGGTGTATGCGCTGGCCGGCGGGAGATCCGCGGGCATGGCCGCGAGACCGTTCGGTCCGACCGTGAACTCGGTCGCGCGCACGTGAATCGTGGCGGGCGACGACAGCCCGCCGCCTGGCAACGCGATCTGCGCGCTCGTTCCCGGCTGGAACATCAGGGTCGCGCGACGCGTGCCGTGCGCGTCGGTCTGGATGGTGGCCTGCGCGACTTGGGTGTCGAGGGTTCCTCCGCTGACGTCGACCTCCGTGACCGCGCTGTCGAACGGTACGAGCACGACCTCCGAGACCGGCTGATAGTCGTGCCAGGCGGACGTCACGTTCCGTCGCACGAGCGCATGGCCCGGCTTGCTCAGGCTGAGGGCGAGCAGCCCGCCGCCGTTGATCGCCATGTCGTAGTTGCCGTCTGCGCGCGTGTACGTCTTGCCGTACTCCGGGTGACCGAGCACCGTCACTTCGACGCCGGCGAGCGAGCTGCCATCGCGCGTGGACACGTGCCCGCGAAGGACGATGACTCGGACGCGATCGAGCGTGCCGTCGGCGACCCCCTGCTGAACGGCGTTCGGCCCCTTCCACAAGAACTCCGTCGTGTCGGCGATGTCGCTCACGACGGTGCGGTCGAGCGTGGAGGGTACGAGCTCGGGGAGCGCCTGCGCTTGGGCGCTCGGTCCGTTCGTCGTCGCGTTGCCCGCGACGTCGAAGGCCTCGACGCGGTACGCGTAAATCGTACCGGTCGAGACGCCGACGTCCTCGTACGCGCGCGTCGTGACCGTGGAGATCAGACTGGCGCCGCGATAGACGCGGTAGCCCGCGACGCCGTTGGCGTCCGTCGCTGCGCTCCAGGCGAGCGCGATCTTGGTCGGCGAAGACGGCGACGCGGTGAGGATGCCGGCGGTCCACGTCGGCGGGGTCGTGTCGCCACAGGCGCCCGTCGTGATCGGCGCATGCGCGACCGCCCCCGTTCCGGGATCGCACGCATCAACCGTGCAAGCGTTGCCGTCGTCGATCGCGAGCGGCGATCCGGCCCGGCAGGCTCCCGTCGCGTCACAGACCTCGAGGCCGTTGCATGCGTTACCGTCCGCGCAGCTCGTGCCCGCTGCGGCAGGGACGTGGCTCACCCCGGTGGCGGCGTGACAGGCGTCGACGGTGCAGGCGTTGCCGTCGTCCAGTGACGGCGGCGCCCCGGCAGTGCACGCGCCGACGTCGTTGCACGTCTCGGCCCCGTTGCAGACGTTGCCATCCGAGCAGCTTCCGCCCGCCGTCAGCACTTCGTGCTGGACACCTGTGGCGGGATTGCACGAGTCCGTCGTGCAGGGGTTGCCGTCGTCGACGGAGGGCGCGGTGCCGGGCGAGCACACGCCGGCGGCGTTGCACGTCTCCGCGCCGTTGCACGCGTCGCCGTCCGAGCACGACGTGCTGGCCGAGACGGCGGCGTGTCGAACGCCGGTCGCGGGATCGCAGCTGTCGCTGGTGCACGGGTTCCCGTCGTCGACGACCGGAGGCGTTCCACCGACGCACGTGCCTCCGGCGTTGCAGGTCTCATCGCCGTTGCACGCGTTGCCGTCTCCGCAGCTCGTCCCGGCGGCGATGGCTGCGTGGCTCACGCCCATCACCGGATCGCACGCGTCGGTGGTGCACGGGTTGCCGTCGTCGATGGTCGGGACGCTGCCCGCGACGCATGCGCCACCCGCGTTGCAGCTCTCGGAGCCGTTGCACGCATTGCCGTCGCTGCACGACGTCCCGGGCGCGACGGTGACGTGGTTCACGCCCGTCGCGGGTTCGCACGAGTCGGCCGTACACGGGTTACCGTCGTCGACCGCAGGGGCAGTACCCGCGACGCACGTACCCGTACCGCTACACGATTCGGCTCCGTTGCATGCGTTGCCGTCAGAGCATGCGGTCCCGGCTGCGACGGCAACGTGCTTCACGCCGGTGCCGGGATCGCAGGTGTCGGCGGTACACGGGTTCCCGTCGTCGAGCGTCGGCGGAGAACCGGCGACGCAGGCGCCGCTGGCGTTGCAGCTCTCGCTGCCGTTGCATGGGTTCGCGTCGGCGCACGAGGTCCCCGCGGTGACCGCCGCGTGCTGCACGCCGAGCAGCGGATCGCACGTATCCGCGGTGCACGGGTTGTGATCATCCAGTGCCGGCGCAGCGCCGGCTACGCAGGCGCCGGCGCCATTGCAGGTCTCCGCGCCGTTGCACAGGTCATGGTCGGAGCACGAGGTGCCGGCACCGACCGGGACATGCGCGACGCCGTGGACCGCGTCGCACGTGTCGATCGTGCAAGGGTTGCCGTCGTCCACGACGGGTCCCGTGCCGGCGACGCACGTGCTCGCGCCGTCACAAGTTTCTGCGCCATTGCAGGCGTTCCCGTCGCTGCACGAGGAGCCGCTCGCGACGGCCACGTGATGGACCCCGGTGCTCGGATCGCAGGTGTCCGTCGTGCACGCGTTGCCGTCGTCGAGCACCGGCGCGGTGCCCGGCACGCAGGAGCCGGCCGCGTTGCATGCCTCGCTCCCGTTGCAGGCGTTGCCGTCCGCACACGAAGCCCCGGCCGCCACCGCGACGTGATGCACCCCGGTCGTCGCGTCACAGCTATCCGTCGTGCACGCATTGCCGTCGTCGACGACGACCGCCACCCCAGGCGCGCAGCTGCCCGCGGCGTCGCAGGACTCGCTGCCGTTGCAGACGTTGCCGTCCGCACAGCTCGTTCCCGCGGCAACCGGCTCGTGCTTCACGCCCACTGCCGGCGCACAGGAGTCGGCGGTGCAGACGTTCCCGTCGTCGAGCGTGGGCGGCGTACCCGGAAGACAGGCGCCGCTCGCGGAGCAGGTCTCCGCGCCATTGCAGGGATTGCCGTCGGAGCAGTCGGCCCCGGCAGGCAACGGCGAATGCGTGCAGCCGGTCGCAGTCTTCTCGTCGAACGTGCAGGGATCCGCGTCGTCGCAGCTCGAACAGGTGGCGTCCTCGAGCACCGCCTGGACGACCGTCTCGCCGACCGGGTTCTTCTGCTCGCCCTTCTGAACGTGCAGCTTGAAGCGCGTCGCGGTGATCGTGGCGCCCTGGGCGGTTCCGTCGCCGCAGCTCGTGAACGAATATCGATCGCCGCCGGCGGTGCCGTCGTAGCGGCAGGTGACCCATACGCCGGTCGGGCGCTGGAACTGGAGCTCGGCCCACTGGTGCGCCGCCGTGCCCTTCGTGACGAGGACCGCGTCGCCAAGCGTGAACATCAACGCCGGTGTGATCGTCTGATCGGCGTCCGTCCACCGGGAAGGTGAGTACGTGCGCGATGCGTTCAGCTCGACGCGCCGACACTCCGTCGTGATGGCCTGCTTCGTCGCCGCGAGCGTCTCGTGCTCCTGCTCGCGCGCGCCGCCGTGGCAGCCGGCAGCTGCGAGCACCAGTGCGACGAGTGGGGTTCCACGAACCGCCGACAAAAAGCCGCCCGTGGACCGGAAAGCGCGCATGCTTCGCTCCTATCGCGCCGTCTCCCTCGATGACGCTCGCGTTCAGGCAGCGCTATCAGGACCAGCGGTGCTGGTCAACGACGATCCGGATCAAGAAGCGAAAGCGGTGGGACGTGTGCCGACGCGTCGTGCATGTCGCGGATGGTCGCTCGCGAAATGGGCAAAGCAGAATGCGCCGCGAAACCTACAAACGGCCGACTCCGGCCATGCTCATGGCCGGATCGGGCCAACGATGACCGGACGTGCTGGGTGCGCCGCCCCTCGGCCGTGGACACGACGCTGATCGAGATCACCACGACGCGCCGAGCCACCCCGGACGAGAAGCGCGCCTCGCGATCTATCTTAGGTCAAGCCGCGCGCGCGGCTCCTCGAGCGAGAGGGCGGTCCTTCGCGAGCGCCTCGACCTCGGCACCCGCGTCGATGCTGCGCACGTCCTCCGCGATCGCGCTCGCGAGCGATCGCGCGCCCTCGCGCAGCGTGGGGTTCGCGAGCGCAACGCGGATCGTCGTCCGCAGCTTCTCGACCGAAGCCCCGGGCGTGAGTCGCACGCCGGCGTTGCGATGGACCACGCGCGCGGCGGTGTCGTTCTGATCGCGTCCCATCGGGATGCAGACCAGCGGGACGCCATGGGCGAGCGCGCGGATCGTCGTCCCGTGGCCGCAATGGCTGACGCAGAGCGCGGCCTCCTTCAGCACCTGCGCGTGCGGCGCGCTCTGCACTAGGACGACGTTCTTCGACGTGACCGGCACGTCGCGCGGCGCGATCGCCGGGCCGGTGGTGACGAGCACGCGCGCGTCGAGCGTCTCGGCTGCGACGACGATCCGACGGAGGACCGCGAGCTGGTCCTGGAACGTGCTGCTCAGACTCACCAGCACCAAGGGCCGCTGATCGTCGGCAGCCCACGGCGACGTCCACGGCGCGACCCAGCTCGGATCGTCGAGCTGCGCGCCGAGGTAGCGGACGTTCGGCGGCAGCGCATCGGCCTTGAAATCGAAGCTCTGGCTGGTGAGCACGTACACCGCGTCGGCGTGGTCGTACTGTTCGAACGTGGTCTCGAGCGGCGCGAGGCCGAGGCCTTTGCGCGCGCGATTCATCGGCGCGAGACCGCGGCGCCACACGCGGTTCCCGATGAAGCCCATCAGCCGATCGCGCAGGCGACCGAGCGGACCGGCTGCCTTCGCGAAGCCGAGGCCGATCGGCGGCAGCCCGGGGGCGGGGCGCAGATAGATGTTCGGGACCAGCGACGCGTGCGGGATGCCGCGCGACTCGGCCGCGATCATCGCGCCGAACATGATCATGTCGGTGAGCACGACGTCCGCCGGGTTTTCGTCGAGCTCCTCGAGGGTGTCGGCGGCGAACTGCGCGGCCGGGCCGCAGAAGTAGTTGTCGACGGCGTACGCGAACCCCTTCAGCGGATTCCCGAACGTCCAGTCGTGGAGCGGATCGTTCGACGGGTCGAGGTCCAACCGGTGCGGAGCGCGCGACCACGGCGCGAACCCGCACCCGGCGGCGCGCGCCACGCCCTCGACCGTCGGATCTGCGATGACGCGCACGGAGTGTCCGCGCGCGATGAGCTTCTTCGCGATCGAGAGCTCCGGCGTCAGGTTCCCGCCACCTTCCCACGTCGCCAACAGGAATCGCTTCGGCATGATCTCCCCTCCTCCTCGGTGTTGCTCGGTATGGCTCACGGTTCCACGATCGCGCGGATCATCTCCGCGATGGTCTTCACGGTCTGTTCCCGGTCGAGCTCGCGGCGGAGCACGTGCCACACGTAGACGTCGCACACGGCCACGAGGGCCATCGTCTTGCGCAGCCGCGCGGCCCCGCGGCTCTGGCGCAGCGTCTCGGCGAAGGTCGTCTCGACCCACGCGCGATGCGCGGCACGGCCGACGGCGACGAGCTCGGCGACCGCGGCGTACCGCTCCTCGGCAGCGAGCCAGCGCACGGTGGCTCGCCCGATCTCCTCGTAGCGGTCGACCACGACCCGCGCCGCCGCTTCGATGTCGCCTGGAGGGACCTCGCGGCTCTTCTCCTCCCGCGGCTTGCGCCATTGGATCCCGGCGCGCACGAGCCCTTCCTTGGACTCGAAGTGCAAGAGCACCGTCTGAAGCGAGACCTGCGCGTCCTCCGCGATCGCCTTGAGGGTCACGTCCTCGTAGTGCTCGCGCAGGAACCGCTGGAACGCCGCCTGGAGGATCCGCTCCCGCGTCTGCTCCTTGGACGCGGCGCGGTTCGCCATGCTGTACGCGCGCTTCTTCGCCGCCCCCATTTGGATGGCACGATACTAAATTGAATTTAGCTGATGTCAAGCCAATGCTCGTGCGCGCGGCCCGCGGGCAACGACGTCAGCGACGAACGAGCACCAGCACCAGTGCGGCGACGACGAGGACGAGCACCAGCACGACGAACGGTAGCTTCGACGGGGCCTCCTCCGTCGTCATCAGCGGCTGTCCCGCAACCCGGCGCCTCTCGACCGGAGGCGGTGCACCACCGATCACGGAGCCCCACGGCGCGAGACGCGAGCCCGCGAGTGCGGTGTCGAACGTCGCGAGCAGGTGAGGCTCGACGCGCTGCGCGAACAGCTGCCGCCCCTCCTCGACGGCTTCCGCGACACCGCCACCGTCGGACCGCGCGGCGTTCTTGATCGCGTCGTCGTTGTAGAGCGCGATGTCCGCGAGGATCGCGCGCGCGAAACGCATGGCGGCTTCGGGATCCGTGATGCGGGCCATCCATCGACGATACCGCGTAGCCGAGCCTTCGAGCGAAGCGTCAGTCGGCGAGGGCGCCGAGGATGTCGCCGAAGAAGGAGAACACGCTGAAGGTCACGTCGACGACGTCGACCGCATCGACCGCGACCTCGGCGACGTCCACGACGGTGTCGACGACGCCGCCGTTCGACGAGGCCTGCATCATCTGCTGCTGCGCGCCCGGCGACGAGGCGGCGTACGCGACCCCGGCGGCTGCCGCGACGCCGACGCCGACGCCCACACCGAGCGCGACGTTCTTCGAGGACTTCTTCTTGCCCGAGGGTGCGGCGCCGAGACCGCGCTGGGCGACGAGCGCGTCGATGAAGAGGCGCAGCTCGTTCCGGTCGAACCACGCGCCGTGGTGGTCGCAGACGTCGATGTCGACGCCGCCGGCCGCGAGGCGTGTCGTCGCCATCGCCGTGCGACACATCGGGCACTGGATGGGCGCGCGCGTGTCCGGCGTCATGCGCGCGTGCTGCGACGCGATGTCCGATGCGGAGGCGACCTCGGTGCAGCCGGTCGCGACGACGCGATTGCGACCTTCCTTGTCGACGAAGATGCCACCACACGAGAGGCAGCCCTGGAGGATGGCCGTCTTCGTCTCGTGTCGGGTCAGCGAATGGGCGCAGCGGGGGCAGGCGATCGCCGTCATGCGTCGAAACGTATCGTGCGTTGGCTCCCGAGGCTCGCCCTACCGCGTCCGTCCCTCTTCGAGTCGTAGAGACGTGCGTCCGCGACCGCGAGCAGATCCACCGGATCGGGGCAATCGCGCGGCCAGCAGGCGGCCCCGACGCTCAGTGAGATGCCCTGGGCGGCCGACGCCAGGCCGACACGCTTGGCGAGGCTCGCGACGTCGTCCTCCGAGCCGGACGAGACGAGCACGGCGAACTCGTCGCCGCCGATCCGACCGACGACGTCGTTCGTCCGCAGATCACGCTGGAGGATGGCGCCGAGCGTGCGCAGGACGGCGTCTCCCGCCGCGTGTCCGCGCCGATCGTTGATCTCCTTGAAGCGATCGACGTCGATGACGAGGAGCGCGAACGACGACTTCGTGCGCGCCGCCCGCGCGTGCTCCTCCGCGAGACGCTCGTCGAACGCGCGGCGCGTGAGCACGCCGGTGAGCGCGTCGTGCCGCGCGAGGTGCTCGACGCGGCGGAGGAGTGTGAGGTTCTCCCAGACGAGCGCGAGCTGATCGATGAAGAACCCGAGGAAGCCGACGCGATCCTCCGAGATGGGCGCGGATCCGTAGCGATCGTCCGCGAAGATCACGCCGCGCACCGCGCCGTGCGACCGGACCGCGGCGACCACCCACTCGCCTTGCGGATCGAGCGCTGCGAGCCCCGCGTTCTTCGGAGTCCCGTGGAAGCGGAGCGGGCCCGGCGCGTCGAGCGCGCGCTCGAGCTCGTCGCCGGCGGTCGGGACCAACGCGAGGGTCTGCACGTGCTGCTCGAAGCGGGAGTCCACGTTTCGCTTCGCATGGTCGACGAGCATGGCGTCGAGCCCCTTGTCCTCGTACTCGATCGCCTCCCAGATGCGATGCGCCTCCGCCTGGTCTGCGGGACCGATCGCCTTTCTCCCGACGTAGGAGCGCTCCCCCTCGAGCTCGAAGATCGCCGCGCGATGGAAGCCGAGCCCGAACCCCGAGCTGATCGCCGAGAGCATCGCGTGGCGCGCCTGCGCGAGATCCTCGGCCCGCAGCATGTGGCTCGTCAGCATCTGCAGGGCCGCGAGCTTCGCGGCGCGCGAGGCGAACACCTCGAGCGCGTCGACGAATCGCTCTCCCGGGAGGAGCTCGATCAACACCTCGCGCACGAGCGCGTCGAGCCCGCGTCCGAGGTCGAGCGTGCACGTCAGGCGCTCGTTCGCGATCGATACCTCGGTCCGGGTGTTGGGCGACGGACCCCGCTCGACGGCGACGCTGATGGCCCGCGACAAGGTCGCGATCTTGAGGAGCTGCGTCGCGACCACCGGGACGTCGCGCGCGTCGTCCGGGATCCGCACGCGCAAGCGGAGCGGGGCGACCAGCGTGACGAAGAGCGCGCGCAGGTGGGGCGGCACCCATGCAGTGCGCACGCGACGCGCGAGGTCTTCGGGGAGCGCGTCGAGGAAGGCCGAGGACATCTGCTTTCGCGGGTGCAGCATATCCCGGGTCCATCGCCGATGAGATATCACCGCGATTTTCCGCGTACTTTTCGACTGCGCAGCATAGGCTTCGCACGATGGGACACGGAGGCGTCGCGCGCGTTGTCCTCGGCCTCGCGCTGACGCTCGCGCTCGCCATCCTGGTCGCGCACCCACGCATCCGACGGCTCACCGACCGCGTCGGACTGCACGCTGTCGCGTCCACGGGCTTTCCCTTCCTGCTGCTCGGCGCCTTCTTCCATCTCGACGCGATCGGCATCCTCGGGCCGACGGTGCTCCGTCACCTCCAGCCTGCGTTCGAGTTCGGCCTCGGGTGGATCGGTTTCGCGGTCGGCATGCAGTTCGACCTCCACGCCCTCGACCGCTTGCCGAAGGGCGTCGGGAACGCGGTCGCGGTGCAGTCGCTCGTCCCCATGATCCTCGTCGCGATCTTCTGCGGCGCGACGTTGTTGGCGCTCCGGGTCTTCCCGAACGAGGGCCTGTTCCGCGCGGTGATCGTGCTCGCCGCGTGCGCCGCCGCGAGCGCGCCCACCAGCGGCAGCTCCCTGATCTTCGAGGCCCACGGCGCGCTCGCCGCCGAGCTCCTCCACGACTTGACCACGCTCGACGAGGTCGTCGCGCTCGCCCTCCTCGGTCTCGTGTCGGTCTACTTCCGCCCTTCGGGGGTCGAGGCGTACTGGCAGCTCCCGAAGAGCGCGTGGCTCCTCGTCGCGCTCGGGGTCGGGGCCCTCCTCGGCATCGTCGCGTTCATCCTGCTGCGCGGAGCGCGAAAAGCCTCCGAGCGCATCGCGCTCTTGCTCGGCGCCGTGGCCTTTGCCGCTGGGATGGCCGGGTACCTCGCGCTGTCGGTGCCGGTCATCTGCGCGATGGCGGGCGCGATGCTCGCCAACCTTCCGGTGCCCGACAAGGCCGGTCTGCGGCGCATGCTCATCGACTTCGAACGCCCGCTCTACCTAGTGTTCCTCGTGATCGTCGGCGCGTCGTGGGATCCGACGGCCTGGCAGGGCTGGTGCCTCGCGGCGGCGTTCGCGATCCCCCGCCTCTACGGGAAGCTCCTCGGCGCGCGGGCCGCGGTGAAGATCCTGCCCGCGCTCCCACCGGTGCCCGTCGTCGCGGGCGTGCTGATGTCGCAGAGCCCGATCTCGGTCGTCGTGATCATCGCGGCGACGCTCGAGTACGGCCCCGTCGTCCCGTCGCGCGTGCGCTGGATGATCAACGCCGTGATCGTGTCGGCCGTCCTCACCGAAGTCATGGTCTTCGCGCTCGCACGTCGCGCGCCGAACCTCGTCGTCGAGCAGCCGGTGGCCACGTGATCCGTCCCGCGCTCGTCCTCGTCCTGCTCGTCGCGCTCACCGCGGCGGCGCGCTCGTTCCTCCCGCCGGGCATGGTGTCGGTCGGCAGCGCCGGTGCCGCCCTCGGGTTCGGGTTCATCTTGCTCGCCGCGCTCCAGACCGGCCACGCTTTCCACGCCGTCCACCTGCCCCACCTCACCGGGTACATCCTCTGCGGCGCGATCGTCGGTCCGGAAGTCCTCGGCTTCATCGACGCGGGCACCGTCTCGCAGCTCTCGGTGATCAAGCGCGTCGCCGTCGGCTTCATCGGGCTCCTCGCTGGGTGCGAGCTCAACGTGCGCGCCCTGAAGCCGAAGCTGCGCACCATCGCGGTCTTGGCAGGCTCGGGGATGCTCGGCGCGTTCCTGACCATCTTCGTGGCGTTCGAGGTGATGCTCGCCTTCCTCCCCGCGACGCGCGGGTTCGGGTTCGTCTCGCGCAGCGTGATCGCGCTCATCACCGCCAACGCGCTCATCGCGTTCTCCCCGCCGGTGGTGATCGGCGTGATCAACGAGACCCGCGCGAAGGGGCCGCTGACGGAGATCTGCGTGCCGCTGGTGGTCGTCGCCGACCTCCTGATCGTGATCACCTTCTCGCTCTCGAACGCGCTCGCGCACGCCGTGTTCCCGTCGGAGGGGAGCGCGTCGGGGATGTTGTCGCTCCTCTGGCACATCTTCGGCTCGATCGGGCTCGGCCTCGTCATCGGCGTCGCCCTCGCGGTCTACATCGCGCGCGTGAAGGAGCGCGTCGCGCTCCTGGTCTTCGGCATCCTCTTCGTCGTCGCCGAGGTCGGGCTCGCGCTCCACCTCGATCCGCTCCTGGTCGGTCTCGCCGCGGGTCTCTTCCTCGAGAACATCAGCCCGGTGAGCGGCGAAGAGGTGGTACACGACACCGAGGCCGCGGCGATGCCGACGTTCGTCGTGTTCTTCGCCACCGTCGGCGCCGAGCTGCACGTCCACGCCTTCCTCTCGGTCGTCCTCTTCAGCGTCGGTGCGGCCATCGCCCGCGCCGCAGGCGTCTTCGCGGGAACGCGCGCGTTCGGGAGCCGCGCCGGCGGCGATCCGATCGTGGCGAAGAACATCGGCTTCGCCATGTTGCCGCAGGCCGGCATCGCCCTCGCGCTCGCGACGACGGTCAAATCGAGCTTCAAGGGGTGGGGCGAGTCGGTCGGGACGATCCTCCTCGGCACGGTGGTCGTGAACGAGGTGCTCGGGCCGATCCTGTTCCGCAGCGCGCTCTCCCGCGCAGGCGAGATCCCACCCGAGGACGAAGCCGTCCTCGCAGAGGCCGCCGCGCCGCACCGAGCTTCCCGGCATGGGGCGGAGCAAACGGACAATCGGCGCAGCGATTTCGGCTAGCATCGCGTTGCATGGCGGGGGGTGCGGGCAAGCGAGGTGTGACGTTCGCGTGCTCGGCGGCCGCCGTCCTCTTGTTCGCGCTCTCCACGAACAACGCGCACGCCAACGCCGGCCGCATGCGCTGGGAGAAGGGCCCGGACGTGCCCAATCCGGGGCGTTGGGTCGCAGCGTACGACGAGGCGCGGAAGCAGACCGTCCTCTACGGGGAGACACTTCCGGGCGTCGCGCAGACGTGGCTCCTCGGCGCGACCGGTTCGTGGACGCTCTTCGCGGGTGCGCTAGCGCCGGCGCGGCAGCGCGCGGCGATCACGTATCACGCGGCGCGACAGAAGCTCCTGATGTTCGGCGGGATCCTGACGAGCACCAACAAGGACACGAACGAGCTGTGGGAATACGAC
>JBKJQC010000914.1:0-8812 GCA_046593995.1 Polyangiales bacterium | reverse complement strand
GGCTCACACCCGCCGGCGCAAGGATGGGCTTCCCGAGGGCGGATTCCTCTCGGGGTAGGACTTGCTCAACGTTGCTCACCTACTTCCTCCTGCCGGTCTCCCGGCGCTTTCCCTCCGCGCCTCCGTGTTCAATCCGAGCGTTCGAGAATCATGCTCGGTCATTTAGATTCTTGCCCCTCGTCGTCTTACCCTCGACTTTCAGGCGTGATACCCCTGACGGAACGACCGATGGGGCTCTCCGAAGGGATTCGCTTCTTCGCCGCGACGGACGTGGGCCGCGTGCGCGACCACAACGAGGACAATTACCTCGTCGACAAGAAGCTCGCGCTCTTCGTCGTGGCCGACGGCATGGGCGGCCACGCTGCCGGCGAGGTCGCGAGCGCGCTCGCGGTGCGCACGGTCCACGAGGAGATCCGCAAGCAGAAGCCCCTCATCGAGGACTTCGAGCGCGGCGCGACGGGAGCAGCGGCGGTCTCGGCGCGAGACATCCTCAACTTGCTCGAGTTCTCGGTGCAGCGGGCCTGCGCACGCATCCACGAAGAGGCCGTCGCCGACGCCGCCAAGCGCGGCATGGGTACGACGCTCTCGGCGCTGATCTTCGTCGGCAACAAGGCCTTCATCGCGCACGTCGGCGACTCGCGCATCTACCTCGCCCGCGACAACCGAGTGCAGCAGGTCACCGAGGACCACACGGTCTTCAACGAGCTCGTGAAGCGGGGAAAGCTCTCCCGCGAACAGATCGAGAAGGTCGCGCACAAGAACGCGATCACGCGGGCCGTCGGCGTCTACGAGCGCGTCGAGGTCGATACGCTCGCGATCGAAGTGCTCCCGGGGGACGTGCTCATCGCCTGCTCCGACGGTCTGCACGGCTACCTCGACGGCAACGACACGCTCGCGACCGTCCTCCGCGACGTCGCGCCCGAGGGGCAGGCGCAGGCGCTCATCGACTACGCGAACCAGGCCGGCGGGAAGGACAACATCACCGCCATCCTCGTGCGCATCGAGGGCACCGAGGCGGACAAGGCGCGCGCGCGCAGGCTCCAGCAGAAGCGCGAGATCCTCGCGAAGATGCAGCTCTTCTCGCGCCTCACCGAGCGCGAGCTCCTGCGCGTGATGCAGATCGCCGAGATCCGCGAGTACAAGCCGGGCGACATCGCGATCAAGGAGGGCGAGAAGGGCGACGAGCTGTTCATCGTGCTCTCCGGCAGGGTCGCGGTCGTGCGCGGCGAGGCCACGCTGACCCACCTCGGTCCAGGCGAGCACGTCGGCGAGATGGCGCTGATCCGCGCGACACCCCGCTCTGCGAGCGTGATCGCCGAGATCGACAGCGAGATGGTCGCCATCCGCCGGAGCGACTTCTTCGAGATCCTGCGGCGCGAGCACGAGCTCGCGATCAAGTTCCTCTGGCAGTTCCTCGGAGTGCTCGCCGACCGCCTCGATCAGACGAGCCGCGACCTCCGCACGGCGCGCGAAGAGGCCTCGATCGAGGACATCACCGACGAGATCTTTCCCGAGGTCGGGTCGCAGCTGGAAGCCAACGGGCCTCTCACACGCGCGTGAGCCTGCGCGTGCGCGAACGCTCCATCCCCTGCCAGAGACGCTGCCAGCGATCTTGGTACCCGCTCCGCGCCCTGTTCGCGGCAGCGCTCACGCTCGTCTCGTCGGCGACATCGCTCGCGGTGGTCGACGGCTGCGATCGACGCACTCCCAACGAGCGGGCGGACGGCAAGCCGCCGATGACGTCGACGTCCATGAAGCTGGACACCGACGGGCATCCGACCGTCGCGGTCACGGCGAGCGCGTCCGCGGCGCCCCCGTCTCCCGATGCCGCATGCGCGGTCGCCTTCGTGAGCTGGGCGGGTGGAGGCGGACCGAACGCGGGCGACGACGTGTCCGCCGTCGGACCGGCATGGAGCATCCCGGCCGGTGCGTCGGTGACGATCGCCGTTCGCCGCACGGGTCATCAGGTGCTGTTCAAGGGACCGGCCGTCGTTCGTCCCTGCACCCACGCCGAGCCGGACGTGATCCTGGTCGCGAGCGGTGAGGCCTCGGTCGATGCGACGGTTCCGACGAGGCCCGGCGCCGAGCTCTTCGTCGCGACGCCGTCGTTCGTCGCGATCTTCGCGCGCGCCACGCTGACCATCACGGCATCGGGCGGCAGCTCGACGTGGGACCTGACCCAGGGCGACGCGATGATCACGACGCTCGACGTCCCGAAGCCCTCCTCGGCGAAGGACAAGGGGTCGCTGAGGCGCTTCGAGGACGGTGGGATCCTGCTCACGCGCTGCGGCGTGCAGACGGCCGCCGCGTCGTCCGCCGAGCGCATGCTGCTGTCGTTCCAGTCGACAGGTCCGAGCAGCCCGTCGGACGCAGCGCCGCTCCCGTCGGCGTCCATCGGGATCCTCACCGCACAGCACATCAAGCACGCGCGTGAACGCGTCCTCGACTGCGCGTTCGCGCAGGCATTCGGGATGTCGTGCGACGTGCTCAGGGCGGAGGGCTCGGCCCCCCCCTCCACCGGATGCGGCACCGCAGGGAACCCCATTTCCCTCGCGAGAGTGCGCGATCACATGGCGCATTCGCTGTCTCCCGCTCCGATCCCGCCGGGCTCCCCCCCGCTCCGGGACGCGGGCCCGACGGCGCCCGTCGACGCCGCACCGTGAGCCCCGGCCGGGCGTCGAAGGACGATTGCGGCGTTGACAGCAGAGTCCGCGGATCGATAGCGTGCGTTGGGTCCGTTCCAATGCCTAGCCGCTCGCGCACGATCCGTTCGCTCACGTCGGCGGCCTTCGCCCTCGGCCCGTCCCTCGCGGCATGCGTGCTCGCTTCGGCGTACACGACGGATGCGCGCGCGGACGAGCCGATCAAGCCGACCGAGCCGTCGCTCCTGGCGGAGCCCGGCGAGGTGGTCGACGTCGTCGACGCCTTCGACACCAAGAACAACGACCCGTTCGATCTCAACCTCTCGCTCGGCTTCCACCAGTCGTGGGAGTCCGGGAAGATCCGCCGTGAGAGCTACCTCGGTCCGGACGGGCTCGAGTCGAACCAGAACGTCGGCTTCACCCACAACATCGAGAACGTCGCGAGCTACAAGCACTCGATCTCGACGCTGAACATGCGCGCCGACGTGGGTCTGTACAAGGACCTCGGCCTCTTCTTCCGCCTGCCGCTGATCCTCGCCGACGATCGATCGCTCGACGATCTCGAGGGCTCGCAGAAGCCGGTGAACGCCCCCTTCGGTCGCGCCTCCGATTCGGCCACGGGCGATCCGCTCTTCCGCCTCCCGTTCAACTCGCCGACCCGCAGCGGCATCGACTACATCGCGATCGGCCTCCGCTGGAGCGTCTTCAACCAGCACCGCGATCCGACGAAGCCCACGTGGACGTGGGAAGTCGAAGGTCGCTTCGGCGTCGGCGAGCCGCTGCACGCGTGCAACGCGAAGCCGGAAGCCGTCCCCGCGAACGTCAACACGATCGCGAAGACGAACAAGTCGACCTACGAGCAGTGCCCCGGCCTCAACAGCGATCCGACGAACCAGCCGATCTTCTCGGAGGGGCGCTGGAACCGTAACCCCGCCCTCGCGGGACGTTCGCCCGGCATCTCGCGCGGCACGAACGCAATCCGCGCCGGCACGATCATCTCGACGCGCTACCGCTACGTGGAGCCCTACGGCGGGTTCTGGTTCATGGCGGAGTGGCAGAAGAGCGGGACGGACATCGGCAACTACGGCGACGTCGAGGGCATCATCACGAACCGCCCGCCGATCCGCGGTGGCATCACCGGCGGCCTGATGATCCACCCGTGGGAGAACCGCGAGGCGTTCCAGCGCTTCACCATCGATCTCCGCTTCGACGCGACCTACGTCTCGCAGGGGCGCGACTACACGCCGCTCTTCGACGCGCTCGGCTCGTCGAACGCCTCGTCGCTCGTCGCCCCGAACCCCGCCGAGTACCGCCAGCAAGGCGTGGATCCCGTGACGGGCAGCCCGGTCAGCGTCGGCAACTACAAGAAGCCGATCGCCTTCACCGGCGTCACCGACGTCGAGGCCCACGGCGTCTTCGGCGGCAAGATGGGCTTCAACATCCAGGCCGCGCAGTTCATCCGCTTCGGCCTCGGCTTCGGCCTCGCGCACATACAGTCTCACCTCGTGAGCGCGTCCGACGCGTGCAATCCCGACTTCACCCCCGGGAGCGCCGGCCAGGCCGGTCGCTGTCGCAGCGGTGGCACCGGGACGACCGTGACGGGTACCCCGAACCCGAACCATCGCCCGGTGATCGATCTGCCCGGACGCCGCTTCCGCGTGACCGAGGCCTTCATCTGGGACGCGTGGGTCTCCGGCACCATCATGTTCTGATCGCGATCGCGATCGCCGCAGCGTCCATGGCGCTGCAGGGCGACGCGCGCGCTCAGACTCCTGCGCCGCCACTTCCGTCTGCGAGCCCGCCCGCTTCCAGCACGCCGAGCACTCCCGCCGAGCCCGTCGCGCAGCACGCGCTGCTCGGACCGGTGCTCACGACCGACGGCGCCGCCGCGAAGGGCGACAAAGAGCTCGTGCTCCGTCGCGTCGCGCCCCTCGATCCGATCGCGGTGCGTGCGCGCGAGGTGGAGGTCGCGCTGCGCGATGCCGCGCAGGATCTCGGGCTCGAAGTCGATCTCGGCACCGCGTTGCCCGGTGACGGTGCGCGCGAGGCCGATCTGATCAAGGCGGCGCAGGCTGGCCACTGGGTGATCTCGCCGCGCCTCGAGGGGAGCGGCAATCAGTTCACCCTGCGGATGATCGCCGTCCCACCGAAATCGTCGACGATGCTCGTGCGCATCGAGAAGACCGACGGGCAACACCTCGCCGCGCGCGCGGTCGTGATGTTGCGCGACTTCGTCACGCTGAAGCTCGGCACCCCGACGCCCGCGCCGACGGCAGAGGACGCGGCGCCGCGCCCCGAGGACGAAGAGCGACGCTCGCGAGGCAAGCCCGTGCTGGCGGCGTCGACGACGCTCTTCGGGCTCTACACCGCGTTCGCGATCCACAAGTCGTCCGGCACCGACGATCAGCGCACGCTCTATCCGCTCCTCGCCCTCGGCGGAGGCATCGGCCTCGGCGCGGCGTTGCTCGCCGCGGACGAGTGGAACGTGACGACCGGCGCCGCATGGACGATCGCCGGCGGCGCGTGGTGGGGCGTGTTCTCCGGGCTCCAGCTCGCCATCGGCCGCGACGTGCGACCGGTCGGCGATCGCTACGCGTTCGGCCTCGCGGGGGGCTTGATCGGGACGACCCTTGCCGTCACGGCGGTGTCGGTCACCCGCTACGACGACGGCGACGCCGCGCTCGTACATTCCGGAGCGGCGTTCGGTGCGCTCGGCGGCGGCCTCATCGATCTCCTCGCCCGCGGATCGCTCAACGCCGCCCCGGAGACCGGGCTCGGGTATGGCACCGGCATCGGCTTGCTCGTCGGTGGCGGCCTCGCCGCCGCGATCCGGACCTCGGCGCAGCGCGTGATGCTCATCGATCTCGGCGCCGGCCTCGGCGCGCTCGGCGGCGCGTCGATCGGCGCGCTGATCAATCCGCGCGTCTTCCGCGAGGACACACCCGGCAAGACGCGGCTGTTCCTCGGTACCGTCCTCGGCGGTGCGCTGATCGGCGGCGGGCTCAGCTGGCTCTTCACGCGCAATCACACGCCGACCCCGGCCGCCGGCGCGAAGATCTCGCCCACCGTCGCGCCGGTGTTCACGCCCGAAGGCCGGGTCGAGGTGACGGCCGGGCTCGCCGGCGCCTTCTGAGCTCCTTCCGGCCTGTGACGTGTTTGAATCTCTCGCTCGCCTACACGCTCGCCAACAGGGAGGCGGGGAGGTCGAGCATGGGCTGCCGCGCGCGAACCTCGAGGTCGTGGCCGCGGCGGGTGACATCGGCGTTGTCGCAGCGCCCGGCAGACCTTCTGGATCTCCTCTCGCCTCCTCGCCTCCCCGCCTCCCTGTTGACGGGCGGCTCGGTCGAGAGCGAAACGTGCACGGCGCTGAGGCCTTGACGCCCTTTCTTCGGGGTTTCGTGCAGGTTGACAAGGTCCACACCGTCTCCTAAGGTTCCGCCCCCCTCCCGTTCAGGAGTCTCTTCACGATGTCGATGTCGTCGTTTCAGCGCTCGTTCGTCGCGACCCCGGCTTCCGCTCTCGCGGCCCAGGGATGGTTCGTTGTCGATGCGACGGGGAAGCCCCTCGGTCGTCTCGCATCCGAGATTGCATCCATTCTTCGTGGCAAGCACAAGCCGACGTACACGCCGCACGTCGACACCGGCGACCACGTCGTCGTCGTGAACGCCGACAAGGTGAAGCTCACGGGGCAGAAGCTCGACAAGAAGTTCTACTACAGCCACTCGGGCATCCCCGGCGGCTTCAAGGCGGTTCCGTACCGCGTGCTCATGGCACGCAAGCCGGAGTTTCCCTTGGAGAAGGCCGTGAAGGGCATGCTCCCCCACAACGTCCTCGGGCGGCAGATGATCAAGAAGCTGCACGTCTACGCGACGCCCGATCATCCCCACGCTGCACAGCAGCCCAAGCCGCTCAACGTCGAGGTCTGAGAAACAACATGGCGACCGATCTCCGCACCTACGCCACCGGCAAGCGCAAGACCGCGAGCGCGCGCGTCTGGATCAAGCCGGGCACCGGCACGATCACCGTGAACAAGCGCAAGTTCGAGAACTACTTCGTCCGCGAGACCTCGCAGATGATCGTTCGTCAGCCGTTCGAGCTCCTCGAGGCGGTCGACCAGTTCGACGTCTCGGTGAACGTCCGCGGCGGGGGCACGGCGGCCCAGGCCGAAGCGGTTCGTCACGGCATCGCACGCGCCCTCGTCGAGCAGGACCAGGAGCGCCGCCCGGCGTTGAAACGCGCTGGTTTCCTCACGCGCGACAGCCGCAAGGTCGAGCGCAAGAAGTACGGCCAGCCCGGCGCCCGCAAGCGCTTCCAGTACTCGAAGCGTTGATCGCTTCGACGCGCTGACCCGCGCGAATGGCAGAGAGGGACCGCGAGGTCCCTTTCGTCATTTTGTCCTTCGTCATGCGGTCGCCGCTCCGCGATCACGAGTGCGCATCTCGCCCCAGCGCACACGAAGCGCAGCTGGCAGCGCCGATACGGGATGCGTCCGTCGTCGGCATATGGTCGAGGTCGGAACGTTTCGATTCGCGTCGTGGCGCCGCGCTTGGTTTTCCGGGCCGGAGCTTGCAATCGGGCTCGGCGTACGGCGCGCCCTTCGACGGAGAAGCGAGCCGCGCCCCACACGGAGGACCCATGACGAAGCATTCCATGACTCGGTACGCAGCGTTCGCGGGCATCGGGCTCGCCGCTCTCGTCGGCTGCGAACGTCGCCGGGTGAGCGACGATCATTCTTACGTTCCGCCGGCACGCACCGAGGGCGTCGACCTGACGCCGAAGAGCGATTTCGTGCCGAACCGCGATCTGCCGCCGAAGGGGGACGAGCCGACGGCGTTCGGTGGCGGTCCGCTCTCGATCGACAGCGCCGTCAGCAAGATCGCCGAGGCCCGCTGCGCGCGTGAGCTCACCTGCGGCAACGTCGGCGCGGACAAGAAGTTCTCGGACGCGAGCTCGTGCATGGCCGACGTGAAGAAGAACTTCGGCAAGGACCTCAACGCGGAAGACTGCCCGGCGGGCATCGACGCGAAGGAACTCTCCGAGTGCGTCACCGAGGCGAAGAACGAGGACTGCGGAAACCCGTTCGACGCGATCGGCCGCGCGGCCGCGTGTCGGAAGTCCGACCTCTGCAAGCACGTGAAGTGATCGGCTGATCGCCCGTATCACGACCCAGCTCACGAGAAGATGGTTCCGCCGCGGCAAGCCCGCGAGCGGGACCGTCGTCTTTTCGGGGCGCCTTTTCGGACCGACTCCCGAGTGCGGTCTTGCCGACCGACGGATCGGGCGATAGGGTCCGAGACCCCCGGGATTCCCGGGACTTTCTTCGCGGGAAACCGCAAGGAGCAGGACGACGATGGCGCGCGTGACCGTGGAAGACTGCCTCGAGCACGAGGACAACCGCTTCGCCCTGGTGATTCTCGCTGCGCAGCGTACGCGCCAGCTGATGAAGGGCGCCGGACCGCTCGTCGTCAGCAAAAACAAAGCGTCGGTCACCGCGCTCCGCGAAATCGCGGCGCACAAGGTCTACTTCGAGCGCAACAGCCACGAAGTGGTCGCAGAGTGGATCGGCGAGCACCAGAAGCGTAACGACTGAGCGAGCGGCATCTCCTTCGCGCCGCGCCCCTCGCGCACGAGACCTTCACCATGCGTCGCTTCCTTCGCGCGTTCCGACGCCGCACGAGCACCCTAGCGCTCGGCGCTCTCGTCGCGGTCGGTTGCTACGAACAGGGTTCGGGCGCCGCGCCCGACGACGAGCACCTCTATTTCCCGACCGGGCTCGCGATCAGCCCTTCCGGGAAGTACCTGTTCGCAGCGAGCAGCAACTTCGACCTGCGATACAACGCGGGGACGCTCCTCGCGTTCGATCTCGACGAGGTGAAGAAGCGCGTCGACCTGTGTCGCGTCGAGCGGAACACCGGCGTCGACGACAAGTCCGTGACCTGCAACGGCGAGGATCCGGCGGCGGTCACTCCCAAGCTCGTGAAGGCCTCGGTCCGCATCGGCGCATTCACCGCGGACATGCGCGCGATCCCGCTCCGCGATCGATCGGGCAACGTCGTGCCCGGTGGGCGATTGATCATGCCGGTTCGCGGCGACGCGAGCCTCACGACGATCGACTTCAGAGAAGAAGGCGACAAGCTCACGCTCGTCTGTACCGGCGGCGGTTCGACGCC
>JBKJQC010000908.1:0-16517 GCA_046593995.1 Polyangiales bacterium | reverse complement strand
GCCGACGTCGTGCTCGTAGGAGTCGTCTTGCAAGAAATCTTGCAGGGCTTTCGCGACGATCGCACCTTCCGCAAGGTCGCAAAGGCGCTCGAGAGTTTTCCGCTCCTGCCCGTATCTCGCGACGATCACGCTCGCGCCGCACGGCTCCATCGCGTCTGCGCCGCTGCGGGTGTCGCTGCGTCCACCACGGACTGTCTGATTGCGAGCGCGGCGATCTCGCACAAGTGTGCGTTGCTCACGGCAGACGCTGACTTCGAACGCCTCGCGCGCCTCAGTCCGCTGCGGCTCGTGACGTACTGACCGGATGGCAGGAACGGTCTCGCGTGCGGTGCTGAGCCCTCGTCGGGTGGTGCCGATGGTGCTTGTCGGCGTCGAACATCAGGCCGGTTGCTCCGAGCGGGGGTCTCGTCACGCTCGCCGCAAGTGCGCGAGGTTGGCAAGGAGCGCTGCGCTTCGGTCCCGGTCTGCGTTACCATCGAGAGACGCATGGACGACGCGCGGCGACAGCGACTCGACATCGACGCCGAAGGCACTGCTCGGCCGGTCGGGAGCGCGGCGATCCGAGTGATGCAGGCGCGACAGGGCACCTTCCGCGTGATGCCCTCGCCGTCGCACCTCGTGTTCATGCAGCAGCTCGAGGTCGCAGGGGCGCCGCGCTGCGTGCTCGCCGGCGAGATCGGCTCGGCGGGCTCGCTCTGCGACATCGTCTCGCTCGTCGGTCACGCCGGCTGGATGGGCGAGTTCCTCGTCGTCACCGGCGACAGCAGTCGCTCCGTGTTCTTCGATCAGGGGCACGTGATCGGCGGGCAGTCTTCGTCCGAGCGCGAACGAATCGGCACGGTGTTGTACCGCTACGGTCTCCTGAGCGAGCCGCAGGTCTCGGCCGCCGCGCAGGCCAGCACCGACGGCAACATCCGCTTCGGTGAGGCCGCGGTGAAGCTCGGCTTCCTCACCCGCGAGAAGCTCTTCGAGCTGATGGGGAAGCAGACGGAGGAGATCTTCTACGCGATGCTCCTCGTCGGGCAGGGGATGTTCTACTTCCTCGACTCGTTCGACGAAGGGGGGCTCTCGGCTCGGCAGAAGATCCCCGTCGCCTCGCTGATCCGCGAGGGCGTCCGGCGGATGCACGAGCTCAAGTACTTCCGCGCGCGCGTGCCGAGCGATCGGCACATCCCCGCGCGCGTGGCCGGCAAGTGGCCGCCGGAGGGCGATCCGAACGGGGTCTACGCCGCGAGCGATGGCGCACGGACGGTCGCCGCGCTCTGTCGATTCCTCGGTGCCGACGAGTTCGAGGTGACGCGCGCCGTGTTCCAGCTGGTGCACGCGGGCCATCTCTTCGTGAAGCCGCCGCGCCTCGAAATCGCCGAGACGGTGGACGTCTTCAACCGCGCGATGGCGCTCATCCTTCGCGAGCTCGACGCGATGGACGAGGGCGACGACGTCCGGGCCCAGCTCGCCGAGTTCGTCGCGAAGAACCCCGCCTGGACGAGGGCGCTCGAGGGCGCGGGCCCTGCCGACGACGGGACGCTCACGCCCGCCCGTATCGATCGGAATCTGGAGGCCACGCCCGACGCCCAGGAGGACCTCGCGCGGACGCTCTACGAGTACGCATCGTACGCGCTATTCCTCGCGCGCCCGCACATCCAGCGCAACCAGTCGCGAACCGCCCGCGGCGCGGGCGAGTCGAACAAGCGCTTCTCGAGACGGGTCGCGGCGATGCTCGGACCGATCACGCCAGCGACCGCGACGGAGTCGGCCGACAAGCCGCCGCGGCGATGACGTGCCCGACGAAATTGCCGCCCCTTGCGAGAGTGCCGCGCTGCCAACAGGATCGGCCAGGGGATCGACCAGCGTGACCTCGCGTGACGTTCGGCGGCGCTGTCTCGGTGTACTGACCTCCGTCGCGATCGTCGCGACGAGCGCCTGCGGCTCGGCGCCTCCGCCCGCGCCTCCTCCTCCGCCGAAGCCTGTGGAGAAGGCCGTCGAGAAGCCCCCGCCGCCGTGCGAGGCGATGGACGAGCGCTGTGAGGCGAAGAGCGCCACGCGCGCGCGGATCGCGCAGTCCGAGCTCGCGTTCACGCCGCCTGCCTCCTGGATCTACGCGCAGGAATCGGACATGACCATCGCGAGCGCCTCCGAGGCGGGCGCCACACTGGCCCTGACCGGCTACGTGGCCGGCGAAGCGAAGAAGCAGACCGCGAACCGTGACGCGGCGCTCGTGGCGCTCGCGAAGAAGCTCGACGTCACGCTCCCGAAGAAGATGGTGTGGAAGAAGAAGCCCGACGACACGATGAAGGTCTCCGACCTGACGGTGTCGCTCTGGCAATTCGACGGCGCGACGCGCGGCACGAAGAAGGGGCCGGTGTTGGTCTTCTCTGCGCCACTCGCCGATCAGCATGCGGTGCTCGGGGTCGCGTTCGTCCCGAACGACGATGGCGCGAACTCCGACGCGGCAGTGCTCCGAGCGATCAAGTCGATCGGCCCCAAGTCGGTCACGCAGTGAGCGCGCCTCGGCTCGTCGAAGGGCACGTGATCGGCGGGAAGTACTCCATCCGATCGCTGCTCCGATGGTCCGACGTGGTCGCGACCTATCACGCCGTCGCTGCGCCGAACCAGCAGGTCGCGCTGAAGCTGTTCGATCCCGCGCTGCACCGTCACCTCGACGTGGTCGCGCGGCTCGCGCAGATCTACCAGAAGGTCGAGACGCTCCGCGCCGATTGGTTCGGACAGGTCATCGACGTCGGCCGCGACGACGAGACCGGCGCGACGTTCACCGCCGTGGCGCTCGTCGCGACGCCGCCGCTCTCGGACCTCGTGTCGCTGTGCCCTTTCGACGAAGCCGAAGCGACCGACTTCGTGGGCGCGCTCGCGCGTGTGCTCGACACGGCGCATGCCGCGGCTCTGCTCCACGGCGGGCTCTCGCCAGGGAACGTTTTCCCCGGCGCTACGCCGTATGCGTCGTGCAAGGTCGTCGACTTCGGCGTGAACCTGGCGCGCCGCGTGCTCGCGCGGCCGCACGACGATCCGACCTCGGCCCAATGGCTCGCGCCCGAGCAGGTCGATCGCGGCGCCGAGACGATGGCGACGGACGTGTTCGCGCTCGCGCTCTTGGCATTCTTCGCGCTCACCGGCCGCTCGTACTGGCGTTCGTGTCGCGGCAAGCCCGATCTCGCGACGTGGGGGCGTGAGATCCGAGAGCCGCGCACGCTCGCGACGGCGAACGCGAAGGAGCTCGGGATCTCGTTGAAACCCGCGCTCGACGCGGTGTTCGCGCGCGCGCTCTCCGTCTCGCCGGCCGATCGTTTCCCGAACGCCGGCGCCTTCGCTCTCGCGTTCGCGACGGCCGTAGGTCGTGAGGTGGAGCTCGAGGTTGCCCCTGTCGAGGGGCCGCCCGTCGTGCCGCCGGTCGTCGAGGCAGTCGTCGAGCCATCTCGCGTCGCGGCCGTCGCTCCGGTGTTCGCTCCTGAGCCACCAAACGCGCCACCGCGGGTCGCGGCGTTCGAGCCCATGCCCGTGGCGGCGCCGGAGACGCCCGTGAGTGCGATGCCCGCGATGCGCGAGACGCCCGAGGCGCCCGAGATGGACGAGGCGCAGGTCACGCGCCGGCGATCCCGTGTCGCGTGGATCGCGAGCGCGGCGATCCTCCTCGTCTCCGGTGCGGTCGCGGCGATGGTCGTGATGTCCGGGAAGAAGCATCCGGAGAGCGCGCCGGTGATCGCGGACGCGAAGCCGGTCGCGACGCCCAGTGCGGCTCCGGCCGCGGAAGAACCCGAGGACGTCGTCGACACGGGAGTCGTTCTCGCCGTGACACCCGACGCGGGCGTTCCCGCCCACGACGCCGGCTCCGACGCGCGCGAAGCCGGCACCGGCAAGGAGGTCGCCGTGTCGATCTGGTGCATGCCCGCGTGCGATTGGATTCAAATCGATGGCAAGAACATCGATCTGAAGGAGCCTCTGCGCCTCCCGCCCGGCACGTACATCGTGGCGGTCGGCAAGACCGGGTACCTCGCTCAGTCCGACAAGCTGTACGTGAAGGCGGGGAAGAAGAGCGCGATGCCGTTCGCGCTCGTGCGCGTGGGCGCGAAGAAGCCGTGCGGCAAGTTCCTCAAGCGCTGTGACTGAGCTTCACGGATCCTCGGTCGGCGCGGAGTCCGGGCCCGTGAGATCCGCGAGCGCACGGCGCGCGCGCGCGAGCACGACGCGATCGCGCTCGCGGGCCTCCTCCGCCTGACGCAGACGGATCGCCTGACCGTCGAGATCGGCGCGCGCCATCGTGAGCTCTGTTCGGAGGACGACGAGATCGCTGTCGAGCGGCGCGACGCGGGCGAGCAGGGCCTCCACTTCGTGCTGCAGATCGTCGATGTCCGCTTCGCGCGACGCGACCAAGGCCTCGAAGCCCGCGGTCCGGATCGCGGACTCGGCAGCGACATCGGACCGCGCGCGCCGCTCCTCCTCGAGCGTCGCCTTCGTGCGGGCGAACGACGATTCGAGCTCCACCACGCGTGTCTCGAGCTCGCGCACGACAGGTTGTCGCTCGCCGTCGGCGGACGAGAGCTCCCACTCGAGCGACTGGCGGAGCGACTCGAGATCGGCCTCTCGTCGCTCGTCCATTTCTCGGCGGATGCGCGTCACGGTCTCCTCGAGATCGTGCGCGTGGCGCATGCGTGCGTCGGTCATCGACTGCTGCGTGACGGACACTGCCGCCGCGAGCTCCGCCACCTCGCGCGCGCGTCGGGCTTCGGCTTCGGTGAGCGCGTCGCGGAGGCGCCGCAGCTCGGCCTGCTCGCGCGCCATCACGGCGCGCACGTTCGCGAGCTCGCTCTGTCGCAACTGCTCGATGCGTGCGATCGCTGACTCGTGGGCGCGTGACACATCGGCGAGCTCACGGGCTCGGCGGTCGCCCTCTTCCTGCGTGGTGGAGAGCTCTTGCCGGAGACGAACGTGCTCCGCCTCGGCGTCTCCGTTTCGCCGTTGTTCCTCCGCGAGCGCACGTTCGAGATCGGCGAGCGCGGCAGTCGATGCGGCTCGTTCGCGCGCGATCGACTCCTCGTGCCGTTCGCGGAGCTCGCGCTCCTTGTCGGCGACGGCCGCGTCGCGGCTCCGGATGTGCTCGTCGCGCGCCCTCGAGAGCTCGAGCGCGAGGCGGTCGGCGGCATCGCGGAGGGCACTCTCTTCGCGCGTGCGGAGGCGACTCACCTCTTCTTCATGAGCACGACCGCGGAGCGACAGCTCGCGTTCGAGCGCCTCGGCATGGGTGGCCTCGTCCTCGGCGCGCAGCTCGCGCTCGTGCGCCAGCTCCTGCTCGAGGAACTCCACGGCGACACGCGCCTGCACGAGCTTCCGTGACTCGCCCGCCTCCTGACCGCGTACCGCTTCCTGACGCCCGCGATCTCGCTCGGCCTCGGCCGTGCGTCGCAGCTCGCGCTCTTCGTGCAGCGCACGCTCGACGTCCGCCAGCGCCGCGTCGGCCTTCTCGCGCTCTCGCGCGACGACCGTCGCGTGTTCCTCACGGAGCTCCGCCTCGCGGCGCGCGAGCGCCTCCGCATGCTGCTGCGTTGCAGCGAGGTGCGCGACGTTCCGCTCGTGCACCTCTTGATTGCGCGCTGCGAGGTTCGCGGCCTCGTGCTCGCGACGGAGCCGCGCGAGCTCCTCGTCACGGAGTCGTTCCCGCGCCTGCGCGTCATCGAGCGCGCGTCTCTGGATCGCGAGGTCGCTCGCACGGGCGACGCGCTCCTCGGCCAGGTGCTGCTCCGCGACCTGCAGGGCCCGTCCGAGCTCGGCGATCTCGCGCAGCCTCGACCGCTCTGCGTCGGAAGCGGAGGCCGCTGCGGCCTGCACTCTCTCTCGCTCGACATGCATGAGCCGCTCCGCCATCGCGACAGACGCGTCGGCGTCGCTGAGGGCGCGGGCGAGGGCTGCCTCGTGCTCGTCGCGGAGCTCACGCTCGCGCAACGACAAGGCGGATCGTGTCTCCGCCGCGCTCTTCTCGCGCGACTCGGCGAGCTCCCGACGATGCCGCTCCGACAGCTCGGCGAGCGCAGCGTCATGAGCCGCCTGCGATCGTGCGTTTTCCGCCTCGTGCGCCGAGCGCTCCGCCGCGCGCTCCTCAGCGAGGCGTGCGAGACGCTCCTGGTGTTCGTGGACCTTCTCGTGCGCATCGGCGGCCTCCGCGACGCGACGCCGTGCGGCCTGGTCACGGGACGTCTCGACCGCGACGAGGTCTGCGCGGATCCTTGCGATCGTCGACTCGAGCTCGGTCCGGATTTCGCGTTCCTTCGCGGCCGACGCTGCCGAGCGCTCGTCGAGCGTCGCACGCTGCGCTTCCACGAACTCGCGTCGGAGCCGGCCGATCGTCTCTGCGATGGCGGCCTCGTGTGCGGCCTCGCGCTCGCGACGCTCGACGGCGGCTGCCTCTGCGAGCTTCCGCGTCGCCTCGTCGTGTCGCTCGTCGCTCGATCTCAGGGCCGCTTCCGCCGCCATTCGGTCCGCGCGTTCTGTGCGGAGGTCGGCCTCCACCCGAGCGAGCATCGCGGCGGCCTCGTTGCGCGCGGCGGTCAGCGCTGCGTCCACCTCGTCGCGTGCCTCGCGCTGCTTTCGTGCGAGCACCGCCGCGTGGTTCTCCGCGGCGTGCGCGATCGACCGGTCGAGCTCGCGACGATGCTGCGCACGCGCGGCCGACAAGGCGGATTCGTGGGATGCGCGGAGGCCCCCGATGGCATCGTCCCGTGCGACGTCGAACGCGGTCTTCGCATTCGCGAGCGCGAGCTCGTGGGCCGCCTTCTCGGCCGTGCGGAGCCGCTCCGCTTCGGCGAGGCCCTGCTCGAGAGCGGCTCTCGCGCGACTCGCACCTTCGCGTTCATCTGCGCGGCCACGATCGGCCGCCTCGAGCTCCGTGCGCAGCTCGGCGACGGTACGTTCGCGGAGTTGCTCCTCTTCGCGTCGCAGACGGCGCTGCTCCTCGAGCGCCCGTTCGGTCGTTGCGGCATCCTCTGCGCGGCGCTTCGCGTGGATCGCTTCGAGCTCTGCACGGACCTCGCGCTCTCGCTGTGCGACCGCGGCGGCGCGCGCTTGCCTGCTCGCCTGTTCGGCGGCGGCGAGGGCGCGACGGTGCTCCTCACGTACGCGTTCGAGCTCTTGCTCGAGCTCTCCGGCGTTGCGCGTCCGCTCTCCGGCTTCTGCCGCGTGACGCTCTTGCTCGGCCGCGAGCTCCTGTTGCAACAGAGCGCGCGCTGCCTCGGCCTCCGCGAGCTCGCGCACCCGTCGCTCGTTCAGGGCCGCGACGGCACGATCGAGGGCGCGGAGCTTGCGGTCGGCCTCCGCCGCGGCCTGCTTGCGCGCTTGCTGCTCTTCCTCGAGCGCGCGCTCGAACGCGGTCTTCTCGGCATCGGCCTGCGCGCGGAGCTCTGCGAGCTTCGCCGCGTGCTCCTCTCGCAGGACTCGCTCTCGTTCTGCGAGCGCTGCGGCGCTCGGTGCCTCGGAGAGCTCGCGTGCGCGCTGCTCCGCCTCGGCCCGAGCGCGGTCACGCTCCGCAGTGGTGCGTGCGAGCGTCGCCTCGATCTCCGCGCGTCGTCGTTGCTCCGCCTCGCGCGCATGTGCGCTCGCCGCTGCCGCCGCCGCCGCTCCGTCGCGCACCTTCGCGACGACGGCATCGAGCTCGGCGCGGACCTCGTGCTCCTTCGCGGAGACCTCCATCACCCGCAGCGTCTCGGCCTCGGCCTCGGCATCCGCGAGGTCCCGATGCGCGCGCGCCGACGCTTCGGCGAGGGCGGCTTCGTGCTCGGAGCGGACGCGCGCGAGCTCGTCTCCGTGCGCCCTCTGCTTCTCTTCCTCGAGGCGCGCAACCGCGGTTGCATGCGCGGCCGCGTCGGCGGCGCGACCCTCTCGCTCGGCCGCGAGCTCCCGCAGCGCGGGCTCGGCCTCGACGCGCAGACGTTCGAAGCGGCGCAGGATGTCGTCACCCCTCTTGACGGCCTGCTCCTTGTCCGCGCGGAGCGTCGCGATCAACCCGTTCGCGGCGGCGAGACGTTTCTCGGGCTCCGCGGCCGAGGCCTCGAGCGCATTCCTCGCGCGCTCGAGCGCGACGAGCTTCGTCTCGAGCTCCGCGATGTCCGTCTCACGCGCGCGCAGGCGATCGCCGAGCGCGCGGAGCTCCTGGTCCTTCTTCGTGAGGTTCTGTCGGATGTCGAGGAAGTCTCGGCTCGACATGCCGAGGGGCACCGCGGGCAGCTTGGTGGTCGACGCGCGCGTGCTCTGTGCCGCGCGCGCGTCGGCGAGCTCTTGCAGCACTCGCGAGGTCTTCTGCTGCTGCGCTTCGAGCTGCGTGCGCAGGAGGCCCATCGTCGCGAGCTCCTGCCCCGCGGCGGCGAGCTCGGCCGCGAGACGCGCTTCCTGCTCGGTCACGGGGGGCGCCGTCACCGCGGACGGCAGCTGCACCGCCGTCAGCGTCGTCGACGATCCGCGCGGTCGCGGCGGCGGAACACGCGGCCACTGTCCTGACTCACGAGGTTGCGCTTGCCACTGTCCGGAGATCCCCGTGGGCCGCGGCACCGGCTTCGGCACGGTCTCGGTCGCCGGCGATTCCTCGAGCGCCGAGCTCGGGAGCACCTCGGGCGCCTGTTTCGGAGCAGGTGGGGCGAGCGCGCGGATGCGGCTCACGAGCTCGGCGAGCACGAGCGGCTCGTGCATGTACGCGTCCGCGTGCGTGTCGAGCCGCGCATGCCGTTGGAAAGCGTCCGCGGAGGTCTCGCGCGAGAGGACCACGATCGGCACGCGCATCAGCCGCTCGTCCTTGCGGAGCCGGTTGCACAGTCGAAAGCCGTTCATCCCCGGCAGCTCGACCGACAGCACGACGATGTCGGGCGAGATCGAGCGCGCGAGATCGAGCGCCGTGGCGCCGTCGGCGGCGGGCGTCACGTCGTACTCCAGTCGAGTGAGCTGTCGCTCCAGCTCCAACGCGAGCTCCGCGTCCTGTGTCAGGAGTAGAACCCGTGTGCTCATCTCGGGACAAGCGTATCCGACGCGCTGGTCCGCCGGAATGTGCGTGAGCGCGTGTTTCGCGGCCTGTCCGCTGCGCGTCGCGTCGCGCTCTGCCACGCTGGTCGTGTGGTGAGGCGTTCGCCGCAGACCGCGCCCCCGCTCAGGCGGGGAGCCCGACCCACTCCGCGCTCTTCGTCCAGAGCTCGCGTGCGAGCGACTCGTCCTGGGCGAGCTTGCTCGGCGTGCGCTCCTTGCACTTGTCGTAGTAGCGGCCGTTGTGGTCTTTCACGTCGTCGCTCGTCGCGCAGTAGACCGTCGTCTTCGCGCCGTCCTCGTTCGTGATCATGAACGCCTTCATGAGGTGCCGGAAACCCCAGGGAATGCGGCGCCAGGCGTCGCTCGCGACGACGCCCGGGTGGAGCGAATAGCTGCGGATCGTCTTCGGACCGCGCCGCGCCAGCTCGTTCGAGAACAGCACGTTCGCGAGCTTCGACACCTCGTACTCGGGCAATCCGGTGACCGAGGCCGTCGGCTTGCGGATCGCGCCCCAGTCGATGCCCTTGGCGCGGTAGTGCGACTTGCTCGAGACGTGCACGATGCGCGACGGCTCCGCCTCGGTCGCACCCTTTTCGACGAGCGGCATCACGAGGCGCGTGAAGAGGTAGTGCCCGAGGTGGTTCGTGCCGAAGGCGAGCTCGAAGCCGTCCTTGGTCGTCCCTTGGGGACCCCCGACGCCGGCGTTGTTGATCAGGATGGGCAGCGCGTCGCCGCGGTCGAGGAGCGTCTTCGCCGCGGCCCGCACGCTCGCCAGGTCCCCCAGATCGAGCGCGAGGAACTCCGCCTTGCCGCCGGCGGCAGTGATTGCGTCGACGACCGGCTTGGTCTTCTCCTCGGAGCGGCAGGCGAGGATCACGTGCGCGCCGCGCTTCGCGAGGACCTCCGCGGCCGAGCGCCCGATGCCAGTGTTCGCGCCCGTGACGACGACGAGCTTCCCTGCGATGTCCATGGCGGAGGAGGATGCTGCGCCGCGGCGCGGGTTCCAAGGCGCGCGTCTCGATGCCATTCCGCAGCACGGAACGGCGGATTCCGCGGCCGCGGCGCTTTGCCGTCCCGGCCCGTGTGCGCTACCCGACCCGCCATGCGTTCGTCTCGGCGCTTCCTCGCGCCCGTGCTCGTCGGTCTGGGGCTCCTCGCGCCCTTCGCGTCCGTGACGGTCCTTCCCTCCGCGCGGGCGGCGGCTCCGGCAGCGTCCGCCACGTCTGCCGCCACCGGCCCCGCCGAGATGACGATGGTGTACGTCGACCTCGACCGCATCATCGCCGACGTCGACGAGGGAAAGCAGGCGCAGGGCGTCCTCCAGAAGGAGCAGCAGAAGCGCCAGGGGCAGATCAACGCGCTCGAGGCGAAGCTCAAGGGGCTGCAGAAGAAGTTCGAGGCGCTCCAGGCCAAGGGCGGCGGCGCGGGCAACGTGGCGCTCCAGCAAGCGGGCGCCGACTACCAGCAGGCCGCCACGGATTACCAGCAGTTCGTCACCACCGCGAACAAGGAGATGGTCGATCGCGAGAAGGAGCTCTTCGACCCCATCGAGCGCAAGATCAAGGACGTCATCAAGACGATCGGCTCGAAAGAGGGCATCGACATCGTGCTCTCGCGCCGCGCGATCTCGTACGCCCGCAAGGATCTCGATCTCAGCGATCGCGTCACGCAGGAGTACAACAAGCTCCATCCGGTGAAGGCGGGTGCGCTCCCTGCTGCAGCGGCCGCGCCCGCCGGGTCGGCCGCGCCCGCCGGGTCGACGGCGCCCGCCGCGCCGAAGCCCTCTGCACCGGCTGCGTCGCCGGCCGCGGCGAAGCCTGCAGCGCCGGCCGCCCCCGCAACGCCTGCGGCCTCGGCGAGCGCGAAGCCGAAGACCTGAGGGGCAGGTCGGGCATGCGCGCGCGTGCCCTGCGCCTCGCCGCGTGCCTGCTCGGCGGCGCGATCGGGTGCACGCGGTCCGCACCGCCGCGCGCCGACGGTCTTGCCGGCACGAGCGAGAGCGGCTCCGCGATCCTCGCCGCGTGCAAACGCGAGGCGGTCGACGCCGAGACGGTGGTGCACGACTGCGGGGACGCGTTCGTCGTGATGGAGGCCGCGATCCCGCGCCCGCAGTCACTGGCAGCCGTCGACGAGAACCTCGAGCGGTTCGTCACCGAGCTGGTCTCCACGGGGGACGCAGGCGTCGCGCGGGTGCTCTCGCGCGACGCGCGAGACTTCGACGGACATCGCGCGATCCGCGTGCGCCTCGAGCTCGAAGGGAAGGGGCGGTTCGTCGCCACGATGGTCGTGGTGCTCGGCGAACGGACGCGCGTCGTGTCGTGCAGCGCGAAGGCGCCGGCGGAGAAGCGTTGTGACGCCGTGCTCCATCACCTCGTTGCCCCGGCCCCGCCCGCCACACCGGCGCCGTGATGGCATCCTGATCTCGATGAGCTCGGTTCGGAACGCAGGCCGCAGGAACCCGAGGGGACGCGCGGCGACGCGTCCGGCGAACGACGTCGACGCGCAAGACGAGCCGGAGGGCGCCGATGCGCTCTTCGCCGTGCCGCCGGATCGCTTCGTGGCCGCGAGGAACGCGCTCGCCGCGGAGCTCGGTGCCCGCGGTGACGAGCGCGCCGCCGCGGTGAAAAAACTCCGGCGCCCGTCGCCGTCTGCGTGGCTCGTGAACGTCCTCGTGCGCGAGGCTCGCCCCGAAATCGAGGCGCTCTTCCGCGCCGGCGACGCGCTCCGCCACGCGCAGACTCGCTTGCTCGAGGGGGCCGCGCCGGACGTGATGCACACCGCCGCGAAGCACGTGCGCGAGGCGCTCGGGAAGGTGCTCCTGCGCGCCCGCGCGATCCTGCGCGAGAACGATCGACGCGAGTCGCCGGACCTCACGCGCAGAATCACGCACGTGCTGAGGAGCGCGAGCGTCGATCGCGCCCTTCGCGGTGCCATCCTGCAGGGACGGCTGCGCGTCGATCCCGAAGACGAGGCCGCCCCCCTCGAGACGATCACGCCGAAGCGCGTCGGAAAGCCTCCTCCCGCGAAACCCATTCCCGCGAAGAAGGCGAACCCGCGCGACGAAGCGAAGGAGCGCGCACGCCTGGCGAAGGAGCGCGCGCGTGTCGCGCGTGAAGCCGCGCGCGAACAGCGGGCGCGCGACCGGGCGGCCACGCTGCGTGCAAACGCCGAAGCGAAGCGCGCCCGCGAGGCCGAGCGCCGTCGGCACGTCGAGGCTGCCCTGAGTGAGCTCGAGGACGCGAAGCACGCGCACGAGCACGCGCGCCGCGCGCTGCGCGCCGCAGAGGGCCTGCTCGCCGAGAAGAAGCGCGCGCTCGCGAAGCTCGAGCGCTGATCAGAGCCGAGTCGATCCAGACGGCTCGCGGCGCTTGGGTGTACGACCGCGTTGCTCGTCGAGCACCGCGTTCGCCTCGGCGCCGATCAGCACGGCGAGGCTCGTCAGCCATAGCCACACGAGGAGCACCGCGACCGCCGCGAGGCCGCCGTAGAACGCGGTGTACTTCGCGAGCGTCTGCACGTACGTCGAGAACGCCCACGACACGGCGTGCAGCGCGAGCGACGCGAGGAACGCTCCGGGTACGATCGAACGTCGCTGCCACATCCTTCCCGCAGCGAAGCGATAGAGCGCCGCATTGCCCATCGTCGCCGCGACGATGGTGGTCGTGAGGAGCACAGCCTTCCAGAGCAGGTGCTCGTTCTCGGAGAGCACGCCGATCGCACCGAGCACGTGGATGAGACCTGCCGCCGCGGAGGCGAGCGCGGCGATGAGCACGCCGGCGAGCGTGAGACCGACCGCGATCACGCGCGTCCTCGCGTACGGGCGGGCCGGGAGCCCGACGATCGAGCGCACGGTCGCGAGCGCGACGTGCATGCCGCTCGACGAGAGCCAGAGGAAGCCGAGGATCACAAGCGGTGCGACCGTGGTGATCTGGTGGTCGCCGCCGCCGAGGTGCGACTTCGCGAGCTCCGCCGCCGGCCGGGGCGCGAGGTCGAGGATGCGCAGATCGAAGCCGATCATCTTGCCGCTGCGGGCGAGGCGGCCCGCGATCCACCCCATCATCGCGAGGAGCGGGATGATGCCGAGAAAGAGGTCGAACGCCATCGCGCTCGCGGCGCCCGACAGGCCGTGATCGACGGTGTTGCCGGCGATCATCCGCAGTACCTGCGGATCGGTCAGGCGCGTGATCCGCGGCGCCTCGCTCGGGCGCGACATCGACGCGGGCGGTGCGCTCGGTGCGTTGCCAGCGTTCGGTTGCTCGCGCATGCTCGTCGGCGGCTCGGATTCAGCCACGGCGCCCCTTCCCGATGGAAGCCCTCGAAATGGAAGCCTTCGAAAATGAAGGCCGACGCGTACGTCCTGCCAGGACGAGCAACAAGACCCAAGCCGAGCCGGTCCCCGCCCGCCCGGCCGTGGTGCACCCGCAGCCCTCGTCCGGAGCGGGCGCGGCTGCGATCTCGAACGTGAGCGCGACGTCGTCGTAGCGTGCGTCGTCTCCGCTCTCGGACTCGATCGCGAGGTGCAATGGATAGCCGGTGCGCGTCTCGGGGATCGCGAACGTCGCGCGCAGCGATCCGCCCTCGTCGATGAAGGGACCGGTGGTCACCGCCTCCTCGCCGACGTGTACGCCGCCGGCCCCGTAGGTCACGGGCGAGCCGAATCGGAGGGCGGCACGCAACGCCGCCGGAGTCGCCGACGCGAGGCGCCGCAAGGTGACCGTCACCGACCGGGCACGCTCGGGGACCGCGCGTCGGAACTGGACGATCGGGGGCACGCTCCCGGTGATGCCCGTGACACGTCTACCGGGTGCGACGAATCCGCGACCGATCGCAGCTCTACGCGGGGCGGTCTGGTCGAGGACGTCGAGCACGCGCGTGCAGACGGGGAGCAACCCGCGGCGGATCAGCTCCGTGCGCAGCGCGCTCGCGTCGTCGGCCGGCAGCGAGGCGAGCAACACCGCCGCGAGCTCCTCGGTCGAGAGGTCGCCGCTCGGCGCAGCGAGGAGTGCCTTGACGAGACCGCGATCGAACGCGCGCGCGTCGGTGCGTGAGCGGCGCACACGATAGAGCGCTTGTGAGAGCACCAGCGAGTCGCCGTGCACCTCGCCCACGAGCGCGTCGGGGCAGCGCGCCTCGCCGTCGAGATCGCGGAGCGTGCCTTCGCCTGCGTGCGCCTCGCCGCTCGCCCACTCGCCGACCTTCGCGTCCCCGGAGAGCGCCGCAGAGAAGTGATCGGCGAGCGCTTCGCTCGCGGATCCTGGCGCGAACGAGACGCCTTGCTCGTCGAGCCGCGGCGTCGCGACGAGGCCGATCGTGTGCTCGATGACCGCGTGCGCCCACTCGTGGTGGACGATGTCGCCGTCGACGGCGAAGCTCCGCTTGCTGCCGAGTCCGAGCCAGATCGCGTCGCCCGCGATGCCGAGCAGCGTGTCGGTGGTCGAGGGCGCGGCCGGATCGTCGGGCGCATAGAACGCGTTCGGGAGCGGCTCGAGCGGACAGGTCGCGCACGAGAGGAGGCTCGCGTCACCGCTCGTCCAGCCCGGCGGCATGCGGACGTTCGCGACGACCGTCACGGCGGGGACGATGGAGTCGGGGAGCCCGAGCTCGTCGCGGAACCAACGCGCGGCCGTCGCCGCATGGAAGAACGCCTGCGTCTCCGCGAACGGGCTCGGCATCGCCGCATCGAGGGGGGCGGATACGAGGAAGTCACCGTTCTCGTCCCCTGTCGCCTCGGCGTCGACGTCGCACACGTGCACCGTGACGCCGCCGAGCCTGCGCGTCGTCCCGCGATCCACGCACGAACGCGCGCGCAACGCGTTCGCGTCGAGCATCCCGCCCGCGATCGCGGCGCTCGAATCGAGCAGTGGCAGCGGCAGTCGTTCGAGGGTCGGGGAGGCGATGGGATTGGTTCGATGCGCGAGCGTCTCGCCGGCGCGCCGGGCGGCGTCGAATAGGAGGATCACGCGCCCGTCGGTCGCATCGACGACCGCGACCGGCCTGCGCGGGACCGTCTCGGGGACGAGCGCGGGTACGCGGTGGACGAGCCTTCCATCCGGCAGGTACACGAGGTGCGCGCGTCCGGGGGCGAACGCGAAGCCGAACGCGTCCGACGCACGTCGCGCGGCTTCGGTCGCGTCGACGTACGTCGGTCGCTCGGGGAACGGCTCCGCGCGCAGCGTGAAGACACGCATCTCGGCGCGCCCGGAGGCGTGCTCGATCGTCACCGAAGCCCCTCGGCCGAGCACGCGCACGCCGAACCGGGTCTCCGCGAAGCGAACGATCGTCGTCCCGCCGATCGACGCCGTCCCCGTCAGCACCAGGTCACCGTATTCACCGTAAGACGAGCGTTGGGCGGAGAGCGCGCTGCGCGCAGCTTCCACCCAATTCGCTTCCACCCAATCCGCTTGCACCCAATCTGGCGCGGCGTTCGGGGGGGGCGCGGCCGAGACGAGGAGGGGCACGGTCGCGAAGATGCCCCGAGCAAGATCCGACGTCGAGAGCGCATGCGGAGCGGCACGAGAGCGCCATCTCTGGTAGGCTCGCGCGGATGCGAGGGCGTTCGCTCGCGCTGGTCGCTTGCTTCACGTCGGCGTTCCTCCTCGTGAGCGGGGTGGCGCCGAGAGCCGTGCGCGCGGACGGGCCTGGAACGGCGGCGTCGGAGGCCGCCTCGGACCCGCCGCCCGAGCCGAAGAAGACCCAGGCGCAGCTCGAAGCGGAGAAGCACTACAAGCGGGCGCGGGAGCTCTATCAGCTTGGCCGATATCGCGAGGCAATCGCCCAGCTCGAGGCCGCGCTCAAATTCGATCCGAAGGGCGCCGAGCTCCTCTACAACCTCGGTCTGATCCGCGAGAAGCTCGGCGACGTCGACGAGGCGGTCGCGGCCTATCGACGCTACCTCGACGTGCTCGGCCCCGACGCCGACCCGGAAGAGGTCGCGAAGATCAAGAACATCATCAAGCGCCTCGAGGGCGCGAAGACCGAGCTGAAGACGCGCGAGGCGAAGAAGACGGAGCACCGCTTCACGCCGCTCTCGGCCGGGCTCTTCGTCGGCGCCGGGGTCGCGGCGCTCGGGACGATCATCCTCGGCGTCGCGGCGCTCGGCCACGATCGCGAGGCGCGCGACTTCATGGTCAAGGATCAGCAGGGGCTCGACGAGCGCGCGCAGCTCGTCGATCGCTCGAAGAGCGAGGCGAACCTCGCGAACCTCTTCGGCGCGGTGACGCTCGTCTGCGTCGGTGCCGGGCTCACCCTCTATCTCACGTCCGAGTTCCAGAAGAACGACGACCCTACGGCGGTCCCCGTGACCGCTGCGCTGCGCGTCTCCCCCTTGCCGCGCGGCGGCGGCGCGATGCACCTCGAGGTCACGTTCTGATGCGCCGCCCTCTGAAGAGTGGGGCGAGAGCCCTCTTCGCCGGGCTCCTCGTCGTCATCGCGGCGGCCTCCGCGTCGGCGTGTCAGGTTGCCCTCCGCGCCGAGGACGAGGACGGGCAGTGCCCCGAGGACGGCAA
>JBKJQC010000868.1:0-3399 GCA_046593995.1 Polyangiales bacterium | reverse complement strand
TGACGAGCCCGAGACCGACCAGCGGCCGCTCCGCCGTGTCGCGCACGACGACCTCCGAGTGGTCGAACGGCAAGGCGCTGAAGCCGTCGACGAGGGTCAGCGTCCGATCGTCCTTCTGGAAGCGCAGATCGAACGACCACGCGACGCGCGCATACGCCCCGGTGGCGGCCGCGGAGGGGGACGGAATCGCGGTCGGCCCGGCGAGGCCCGTGGCTTCCCGGCCGAGGAGGATCGCGCTCGAGAGCGGCACAGTGCTGCCGAGACGCGACGTGCTCCCCGCCGGCACCCTGATGTGCGCGTAGCGGACCAGCGCGCGCAGACCATCGGTCCACGCGGCGAGCGCCTCTTCGGCCTCGAGCTCCGACAGCACCCCGTCGGCGTTCCGGTCGTAGGCGACGCGCACCCGCGCGAGCTCCACCGGCGAGATGCGGATCGCGTACGAGAGCGTCGGACGCTCGAAGAGGACGATGGTGAGGACCCTGTCGGCGCGTACCACCGGCGGGGCGAGATGGGCGCTCGCGTCCCTGACCGAGGGCGGCGAGAACGTCGCGAGCGCGCCCGCGAGCAAGCACGACGCGATGCGTAAGCGGTCCGCCCTCCTCGCGCGCACGCTTCGTCCGTAGCGTCGCGCTACGCGCGTTGATAGTCCGTGGGGGTCATGATCCAACGCGTCCACCGCGCGGCGCTCGCTCTCTCGCTCTCGCTCTCGCTCTCACTCTCGGCGGTGGGCGCGGGGTGCGGCAGCGAGCAAGAGACACCGGCACCGCTCGGACCGCCTCCGCGCTCGCTCGTCGGACACCCGCGGAACGGCGAGCTGCCGCCCGATCTCGTCTGTCCCGGTGCCGCCGAGTGCGCGCCGAGCGACGACGGGACGCTCTACGCGGCGGTCGCGAGCGAGGTCATCACTGCAACGATCACCGAGAAGGTGGTCTCGAGCGCGCGCAACAAGCCGTGGGAGTTCAACGGGCTCGCCGGCGACACGTTCGAGGACACCAACGGCAACGGCAAGTTCGACGGGACATGGATCGCCGGCTTCGGGACGGGCCGCGCCGCCGCCGGCGTGAGCGACGAGCAGTACGTACGCGTCGTGATCCTCAAGCAGGGGAACACGAAGATCGCGATGATCTCGATCGACTGCGTCGGGTGGATGTACGACGAGGTCCTGCGCATCCGCGAGCAGCTGAAGGCCGAGAAGGTCGACGTCTCGTACGTGTTCGCCGCGGCGACGCACGTCCACGAGGCGCGCGACACGATGGGCATCTGGGGGATCGACGACGCGACCTCCGGCCTCGACAAGGCCTTCAACACGAGCGTCCGCAACAAGGCGGTGAAGGCCGTGAAGGACGCCCTCGCGCGCCTCGAGCCGGTCCACGCGACGTTCGGCGCGATCAAGGTCGACGGCCACCTCGCCGAGACCGATCCGCTGAAGCGCGGCGTGAAGGCGTTCGTCAGCGACGGTCGCGATCCGGTCGTGATCGACCTCGTGATGAACACGCTGCGCCTCACGCGCGCGGGCGGCGACCAGGGCACGCTGACCACGGTCGTGAACTTCGCCTCGCACCCCGAGTTCGGCGGCGATCGTAACCTGCTCCTCTCGAGCGACTTCGTGCACACGCTGCGCGAAGGGCTCGAGAAGGGCGTCGACGTCGGCCCGATGAAGAAGGCCGGCCTCGGCGGGACGGCGATCTTCTTCCAAGGCGCGTGCGGCGGTCAGATCGGACCGGGAGATGTGGACGTCGCCGACGGCAACGGCGTCGAGTACCCCGAGGACTCCGACATGTTCCCGACGATCGGCCTCGCACGCGCGAAGACGATCGGCACCAACTACGCGTACTACGCGCTCACCTCGCTCGAGAAAGGGCAGGGCGCGCAGAGCTACGAGACGGTGCGCATCGGCGTCCGCGCGCGCCAGATCTTCGGCGCCATCGAGAACCGCGCGTACCACGTGGCCATCGCGTCGCGGCTCTTCGATCGCAAAGGGCACCACTTCGACGAGGCGCTCGCCATCGGCCCGAACAACCAGCCGGATCTGCTGACCGAGGTCGCCGTCATCGACGTCGGTCCCGCGCAGATGTTGAGCGTCCCGGGCGAGATCCACCCCGAGCTCGTCGTCGGCATGGGCGCCGAATACACCCCGGCGCCGTTCGTCCGCGTCCAACCGGACAACAAGAACCCGCCCGATCTCTCGAAGGCCCCGACCTCCGGCCACCTCGATCAGTTCGTCGACAAGACCGCGAAGTTCCGCTGGGTGCTCGGCCTCGGCAACGACGAGATGGGGTACCTCGTGCCTGCGTGGAACTACGCCCTCCACCCCGACGACCCGTATTACGACGAGCCGCCCGGCGATCACTACGAGGAGACCAACTCCATCGGCCCCAAGGTCGAAGCCGAGGTCATCGAGCCGCTCCGAGATCTCCTGAAGAACACGAAGACGCCGATCCTGCGCCCCTGATCATCCTTCTCTTCCGTATCGCTCCGGAGGCAACATCGTGAAGTCCGTTCGCACCCGCCAGTTCGCCCGAATTCGCCTGCTCGCCGTCTCGCTCGTGTGTCTCGGCGCGGTCGGCCTCGCATCGGCCGTGCAGGCCTGCGGCTCGAGCGAAGAGGCCCCCGCCGCGACCGACTCCGGCGTCGCCGACACCAAGAAGCCGACGACCGTCGACTCCGGCGGCCCGCCCACCGAGGAGCTGACCGTCCTGAAGAGCGGCATGGACGTCCCCGCCGACCTCACCTGCATGGGCGGCATGGGGATGGACGCCGGGATGGAGGAGACGGGCGGCGGCGATGCGGGGCCCGGCGTCGGCGATCTCGTCGACGTCCCGTTCAAGGTGATCCAGTTCGGCGGCGGCGGCTCCGACATCGTGGTCGGCGCGGACGTCGACCTCTTCTACGCGAACACGCTGCAGGCCGGCGGACCGAGCCTCTCCGGGAAGACCGACGCGATGGGGCTCGTCACGCTGAAGATCCCCCACGGGAAGCTCTTCACGTATCGCGTGAACGCGAACGCCCAGCTCCGCGCCTTCGTGTACTTCGACAGCGACGCCGTGAAGGATCCGTCGAAGACCTACGAGCTGACGGCGATCACCGAGAGCAAGTACAACCAGTTCGCCCTCGCCATTACCGGCAAGACGGGGTTCCTCACCGCCGCGGGCACCGGGATCTTCTCGGGGCGCGTGCAGGACTGCCGCGGCGACAACATCCGCAACGCCGTCATCGAGCTCGTCGACGCCGACACCGGCGCGAAGCTGCCGACGGGCGCCGGCGACGCCGAGCTGAAGGAGCCGCACTACCTCTCGGACAACGATCTGCCGTCCCAGGGGCGCGTGTTCACGTCGCGATCCGGGCTCGTCGCGACGATCAACGTCCCGCCGGCCTTCGTCTCCGGGACGTTGATCGTCG
>JBKJQC010000536.1:0-3173 GCA_046593995.1 Polyangiales bacterium | reverse complement strand
ACCGACGAGCGAGACGATCGGCAGGAGGCGCATCGACTCCTTGATCGTCGGTCGCCGTCTGAAGAAGCCGCTCCGCATCGGTGGCTACGACCTCGACACCGGGGTCGGCGCCGTCGGGTGCATCCACCTCACGCATCGAAATCCCGCGGTGTGGACTGATCCCGAGCGCTTCGATCCGCAGCGCTTCATCGGCAAGAAGCCCTCGGCCTACGAGTGGTTCCCCTTCGGCGGCGGCACGCGCCGCTGCATCGGCATGGCCTTCGCGATGTACGAGATGCGCATCGTGCTCGCCGAGATCTTCGCGCGGAAGACGCTCCGCGCGGTCGACGCCGAAGAGGTCGTACCGGTGCGCCGCGGGATCACGCTCGCGCCGAAGGGTGGCGTGCGCGTGATCGCGGATTAGCTCAGGGGACGCAGACCTTGCGGTTCATCGCGCCGCCGCCGCTCGAGCGACACGAGATGGACTGGTGCGCGTAGGTCTGACAGTAATTCGACTCGGTGATCGGGACGCCCGCATCCGCGCTCGCCGCGGCGATGTCGACCGCCTCGCAGCTGAGGAAACAGCGCTTCGGCGTCGCCTCGTTGGTGAAGGGCGAGCAGACCTGCTTGAAGCCCGTCTTGCACTCGCCAGGGACCGCGCAGCAGTCGCTGTCATCGTTGCAGAGGTGCGTGCAGTACCCGCCGGGGACCTTCGCGAGGCACTCGATCGCGCCCTTGAGCGCCGCGGCGTCGCCGATGTTCGGGTAGCACTGCGCCGCGCTGGTGCACGCCTGCCCCGCCTGCTCTACGCGCGGCGGCGGCGGCGGCGGCGGATCGTCGGAGCACGCGGCGATCTGCACCCCGACGGAGAGGACGGCGACTGCGGCGAAGCCGATGCGCGAGATCCACATGCGGGACATCGTACACCTTCGAGACGGCGCCGATGAATCCGCCCGCTCGTGCTCAGCGCACGTAGAGTGACGCGCCGCGCGCCGTGTACGGCACGTCGATCGTGCCGCCTGCCTTGACGGAAATCGACGGACCGCCGAGGAGATCTCTCAGCACCGTACCCGCGGCCAGGCCCAGCTCCGACGGGAGCGCGACGTCCGCGACCACGCGGCTGGTGGTGCCGCGGTTGAGCACGACGACCGCGACGTCGTCGCCGGAGCCGCGCGCGTAGACGTAGCCGTCGCCGTCGGTCGTGATCTTCCGTCGCGCGCCGCGCCGCAGACCGAGGTGCGTGCCGCGCGCCTTGGCCACGAGACGGACGCGATCGAGGAGCTTCTTCTCCCGTGTGTTCAGCGCGCCTTCCGCCTTCATGAAGCGACGATTGTCCGGGTCGACGGTGCCCGGCGTGCCGACCTCGTCGCCGTAGTACACGAGCGGAACGCCGGGCTGGGTGAGCACGAACGCGAAGGCGAGGAACGCGCGCTCGTAGGGCTCGTCCGCGTCGGGGGAGGGCGGGGGCGACGTCCACGCCTGGCCGATCTGGTCGTTGCCTGCGATCTGACCGGCCGCACGCGAGAGGAACCGCGTCACGTCGTGGTTGCCGAGGAACGGGGACATCAGGGCGCCCGGCCCGTACGACGTGTCGCTCTTCGCCGTCGCGTCGTCGAGGTCCTTCATGGTGCCGCCGCTGCCAGCGAACGCGTAGTCGACCGACCAGTAGAGCGGGAAGTCGAACTGACCCCAGAGCGCGTTCGGGCCGATGTACTTCGCGATCAGGCCGCGCTCGCCGTCGCCGCCGCCGGTGAAGGTCTCGCCGACCAGGTAGTACTTCGCGTTGCCCGTCTCGAGCTTCTCCCTGATCTCGGTCCGGAGCGCGGTGCTCGCGACGTCGTTCATGTGCTTCACCGCGTCGACGCGGAAGCCGTCGGCGTCGACCTCGGTGAGCCACCACAGCGAGTCGGCGATGAACGCATCTTGCGCGCCGGTGCTCGCCCAGTTCACGTCGGGGAGGTAGCTCGTGAACCAGCAGTCGACGGGGCGATCGTCCCACGAGCAGTTGCTCCCGCCGCACACGCAAGATCCGTCGCCGTTGAACCAGCCGTCGGCCTTGTGGCTCGTCACGTATTCGTGATCCTCGTGCACCTGGTTCGACACCAGGTCGAGCACCACGCGGATGCCTCGGCCGTGCGCGGTGCGAATCAACGTGCGCAGGTCGTCGAGCGAGCCGAAGTGATCGTCGGTGTCGCGCGCCTTGGTCGGCCAGTAGCCGTGGTAGCCCGAGTACTGGTGACCGCCGGTGCCGGAGCCCGACTTGTTGGTGTTGTCGTTGACCGGCGAGAGCCACAGCGAGCGCACGCCGAGCTTGTCGAAGTACCCCTCTTCGAGCGCCTTGGTCACGCCGGCGAAGTCGCCCCCCTGGTAGTTGGCGATCGGGTCGACGTTCGCGATCGGCACATCGCGCGCCGGATCGCCGTTGCGGAAGCGATCGGTGAACACGAAGTACATCGTGCCGTCGTTCCACTGGAACGGCTCGTCCTCGATCCAGGTGGGCACCGCGACCTTCGCGGCGCGCCCGGACTTGTCCTTCGCTTCGAACGAGAAGGTCCACTTCCCTTTCGGGACGGACTTCAGCGCGAGCCGGATGGCACCGGTGACGAGGTCGTAGCTCGTCGTCAGCGTCGTCTGGCCGGGGATCGTCGGCGAGACGCGCCCGATCACGCTCGTCGGGTCGAGCCCCTTCTTCTCGGCGCCGTCGACGTACTGCACGTCGATCTCGACCGTGCCGTCGCTCTTCGCGACGTGCTTCGTCACCTTCAGCTCGGGGACGTTGCAGTCCGGGACGATCACGCGCGAGTTCTCGGTGCCGCCGACGTACTTGCGGCGGCCGTGCCCGGGATCGAGGCGCCAGTCGTTACCGCCGACGACGAGCTTGTAGCCGTAGTCTCCCTTCGGCAGATCGAGCTCGGCGCGGTAGACGCCCCCCGACTCCGTCATCGCGCTCTTGGTGAAGTTGTTCCACTCGCCCGCGACCTCGACCGACGAGACCGAGGCGCCGGGCGCGAAGGAGAAGACCGTCTTGCACGAGCGCACCGGAGACGTGGGCGCGCCTACGTCTCCGTCGAGCGCGCCGCCGCTCTCTCCACCGTCGAGCGCGGGGCCGTCGAGCGCTCCGTCTTGCTCGCCGCCGATCTCGATCGGCGGCACGTAGGCGTCGTCGCCCTGCGGTGGTGACGCCTCGGTGCTGC
>JBKJQC010000470.1:0-10039 GCA_046593995.1 Polyangiales bacterium | reverse complement strand
CATCGCGTGGCGGGGCGTGTCAGCTACATCGGCGTCCCATTGCGCAGCCTCGAGGGCGAGACGGTGGGAACTCTCTGCGCGATCGATCGTCAGCCGCACGTCGGACTGGACGGCGCGCTGCCGGTCTTCGAGCTGCTGGCACGGTCGCTCATGCGCAACGCGGAGGAGGCCGAGACCGCGGCGTCGCGCGAGCGATTCCTCGCGACCGTCGCGCACGACCTGCGCAATCCTCTCTCGGCGATAGGAATGTCAGCGCGCAGCCTCGCGCGAGACGCAGGCCAAGCCGAGCTCGTGGTCAGCCACGCACAGCGAATCTCGCGCGCGAGCGATCGGATGGACCGATTGATCGGTGACGTGCTCGACATGGTGCGGGGCCGGATGGGCAACAGCATCGCGCTCGTGCGCGATCACGTGATCGACGTCAGCCAGCTCCTCCGCGGCGTGGTGGACGAGACCGCATCGGCATTCCCGTCGGTGGAGGTTCGAGCCGATGTCGACCTGCAGGGCGTCGGCGCCCGATGGGACGCGGATCGCATCGCGCAGTGCCTCGGCAACCTCCTCCGGAACGCCTGCACCCACGGCACCCCCGGCGAACCGGTGATCGTTCACGTCGACACATCGGACACGATGGTGACGATCCTGCTTCGCAATGCGGGGAGGATGAGAACGGCTCTCGGTCCCACGTTCCTCCCGTTCGTCCGGCGAGACGGCGGCCCGGGGCTTGGGCTCGGGCTGTACATCGCCGACCGCATCGCGGAAGCGCACGGCGGTTCGCTGGAGATCGCGAGCGAGGGGGAGAGTACGACTGCGCGTCTGGTGCTGCCGCGGTGCGACGAACCTACGCGCATTCGAACCGGTAAACGGCTTGCGCTGCGCAGGGGCGATCCAAACGACGTGGCGAGCGCGGACGTGGCCGAGGAGGGACGCACCCGTCAGCGCGGTTGAGGGCGCGTCCTCCCCTCGAGCGCCTGTAGACGCAAGCATCCGTCGGCAACGTCTCTGTAACAAATACGAACGCGAAAACGCGGACGCGCGTTCGAGCGCTCGGGACGCGGCGCATCGCGCGGCAGGACAAGCGAGGGCCGCATCCGGCTCGGTCAGCCGAAGCAGCGCAGTGTTGCGCTTCGTCGTGGCAGCGTGCTTGCACGGTGGCCGCCGCGCGCGTGGCCGGTCACTGGCCCCGCGCGCGGTGGCCACCGATGGGCCGAAGAGCTTCGAAATGGGGAGATCGAGATGTACGACAGACATGCTCGGCGAATGCCGAGCGCGTTCGGCGCGGGGTCGATGTTTTCAGTGGGCGACGTGATCGCCGGTGACTTCGAGATCCGTGGCGTGCTCGGTTCAGGCGGGATGGGACAGGTCTTCGACGCCCACGACCGAGCCCTCGATCGGCGCGTCGCCATCAAGGCTCATTGGCCACACCTCGTCGCCTTCCCGATCCGCAGAGAAGCTCGTGCTCTCGCGGCGATTCACCATCCTGCGGTGGTCACGGTCTACGGCGTCGCGCACCACACGTGGGACGGGCGTGAGATGGACTTGCTGGTGATGGAGCGGATCCTCGGCGTGTCGCTCGACCAATTCCTGGCACGACGTGACGCCGGTCACGCGATCTCCGTCGCGGACGCTCTGGACATCCTCACGAGCCTCGCCGACGGCCTCGCCGCCGTGCACGCGGCGGGCATCGCGCACCGCGACGTGAAACCGGCGAACATCATGCTCGCACCGAAGAACCGAGTCGTCTTGACCGACTTCGGCATCTTCCTCGCCGAGATCGAGGTCAACGAGGTCCCGGTGCGCACGGGAACGCCAGAGTACATGGCACCGGAGGCAATAGCTGGCGCAGTAGTACGTGGGGGCGGTCACCTCGCGGACGTCTACGCATTCGGCGTCGTCGCGTTCGAGCTGCTGACCGGACGCCGTCCATTCCTCGCGAAGACCGTGGACGCGATGCTGGAGAAGCACCTCGGCGCGCGAGCGCCCGCCATTCGCTCGCTGCGTGCCGAGGTGCCGACCAGGCTCGCCGACATCATCGACGGTGCACTGCAGAAGGATCCGAGCCAGCGGCCCGAAACGATGGAGAGCGTTGCCTCGTGCCTGCGTGGGATCACCGAGGACGTACTGCCTCGTCCCATCGTCATCCTCATCGCCGAGCACGATCCCGAGGTTGCGGAGGTTCTCGGGCACTTCGTGAGCGGGCTCGTCCCCGAGGCCACCGTCCGACTCGCCTGCGATGGCGATGCGGTGCTCGCGCATGTCCGTCAGGCCACGCCGGATCTCCTCCTGCTCGACCTCGGCCTGCCGTCGATGAACGGCATCGAGCTTTGCATGTATCTGCGCGGCGCGGGGCTCGCGCCGCACATGCGCATCGTCACCCTGAGCGGCGCCGCCGCGCAAGCACCCGATTTCGCGTTGCTTCGCCGGCTCGGAATCGCGACAGTCATTCGCAAGGGCAGCGGCTGTCTAGAGCGCGTCGAGGCGATCGTGCGCGAGACGCGCGACAGCGCGGCTCCGAGCGGACGACCGTCGCACGTATCCGCAAGGCAAGACGAAGCGAGGAGCAGCCACCTGTGAAGAAGACGCAGGACGAGTCGCAACGCCCACGGTGTGGACCGTGGGCGTGCGCGATCTTCGCGATACGCAAGAGAAGCGAGGTGTCCGTCACGCACGCCGCTTCTCGTCGTCAGTGCGAAACGGGCACATGATTCACGCCGACCGCAGACCCTTGGCGCTGTCGATCGGCGACGCCGAGGTAGACGCCGGTCTCCGGATCGATCGCGATCGCCTGGACCACGCCGAGGAACCCGCGCGCCACCGGGGTCGCCGCCGGCGCGTGCCCGAGCGCGGTGAGGCCGGTGCGCGCGTCGGCCGGGACCAGGGCACCGCCGGGGATCCACAGCGAGGTGTCCTGCCACGCGATCGTTCTCGCGGCCGTTCCGGTCGCCGTTCCGAAGATGCGCGGCTCGTCGATCGCGGAGGTGAGCGAGAGCTCGTGGTCGTACACGTTCTGCAGCACCTGGTTCACGGCAGCGATGATGCGCGGACCGCCCGATGCGCCGAGCGTGAGGATCGGGTTGCCGTTCTGCAGCACGATCGTCGGCGACATGCTGCTCATCGGACGCTTGCGGGGCGCGGCCTGGTTCGGTCCCGTGGGCGTCGCGTTGAAGTCGGTGCTCTCGTTGTTCAGGATGAAGCCGTAGCCGGGGACCATGATCCCCGAGCCGAACGCCTGCTCGATCGTTCCCGTCCAAGCGACGATGTTGCCGTCGCGGTCCGCGACGCTGAAGTGCGTGGTCTCGCCCCCCTCGATGTCGGCGAGCGAGAAGGTCTCGGTCGACGCCGGCCAGGCCGTCGAGACGTAGCCGGTCGGGTTGCCGGCGACGACGTTGGTCGACGCCGCCGACGGATTGATCAGCGCTCCGCGCGCGGCGATGTAGCCCGCGTCGAGGAGTCCCGCGACCGGCACCGACACGAACTCGGGATCTCCGATGAACGCCGCGCGATCGGCGAACGCGAGGCGCGTGGCCTCGGTGAGGATGTGGTACCGCGCGGTCGAGCGAGGCCCGAGGGCGCCGATGCCGCTCGCCTCGGTCAGCTTCAGGATCTGCAGGACCGTCGTCCCGCCCGAGCTCGGAGGCGGCATCGCGGCGACGGAGAACCCGTGCCAGCTGTCCATGATCGGCTCGTCGATGCTGAGCGTATAGTCGCCGAGATCGGTCATCGTCATCGTTCCGCCGCGTCCGCTGACCGCGCCGAGCAGCGCCGTCGCGATCGGCCCCTGGTAGAAGATGGACGTGTCGCCGTCCCGCAGCAGGCGAAGCGTCTTCGCGAGATCCGGCTGCACGAGCAGATCGTTCTCCACGAGGGAGACCCCGCCGGGGACGAAGACGCTCGCCGCCGCGGGATCGAGGAGCAGCTTCGCGCGGTGCGTCGCGATGTCAGTCGCGAGCGCGAAGTTCACGGGAACGCCTTCCTCGGCGAGCCCGATCGCGGGCTGTACCAGGTGCTTGAACGGCAGCTTGCCCCAGCGCTGGTGCGCGGCGGCCAGCATCATGGGCGTGCCGGGAACTCCCACCGAGATCCCGAGCGTCTGCCGCGTGGCGAACGGAATCGGCTGGCCGTTGGTGCCGAGGAACATCGAGGCGGTCGCGGTGCCAGCCGCGCGCTCGCGGCCGTCGATGATGACGATTTGACCGCTCGCCTTCTCGTAGTACATCAGGAAGCCGCCACCTCCGAGCCCCGAGTTCTGCGGCTCCACGACGTTCAGCGCGAGCTGCATGGCGATCGCTGCGTCGATCGCGTTCCCGCCCTGCTGCAGGATCTTCGCGCCTGCCTTCGAGGCGAGCGGGTTCGCGCTCACGACCATGCCGGCGCTTCCGGCGGCAGCGCGTTGATCGACGGACAGAGATCCACTCGCGGCGCCGTCGGGCAGCTTCGCGCTCGAGCACCCGAACGACAGAACCGATAGAGTCACCAGCGAGCGTTTCACGTTTTGCATCGCATCCTCCTTCGTCGAGGAAGCCGCGATGCAGTGCACGTACCAAAGAGCCTTGACTGCGCGGTCGTCACCACGACCGACGCGAGTGTTCTACCGCCGCCGTCATCACGCGCGGTGCAGAACGCCCCGCTTCAGCCTTTTCGATACTTTGCAATTCATTGAATTGGCGAGGTGCAGAACACATCCGCGATGCCGCGGGAATCCGCTGCTGCTCGACCCGATCGTCCAGACGGCGGGCAGCTCGGTGACGGTATCAAGGTCTCACGCGCAAGCGCCGCGCCTCGTCGACGACTCGGGACCATTCGCGCGCGTGCGTGCCGGCGCGCCGCGCGGTCAGGCTCGCGCGTCAGTTCGCGCGGATGCACGCCATCACGCCGATGCGCGTCGGTCGGCAGCGCTCGCGGTCGCGGCAGTCCGAGTCCGCGTTGCAGAGGCGTAGCCGCTCGCGGCCCTCGCACGAGCTCCGGCAGATCGCCCGCGGGGTGTCTTTTTCGTCACTGAAGTCGAGGCAACAGAGCTGTCCCGACGTGCACCCGGTGGGGCTCGAGCAGGAGAGCGCGATGCCGTCGCTGCACGTCCCCTTCGGCGTACACGCGGACTCGTGGCCGTCGTTCGGGCTGATGCGGATGCAGCACTCGTGCGTGGTCGGATCGCAGGCGCCGCGGCCGCAACCGATCGGCGCGGTGGGAGTGCCGGGATTACCGGGGGTCGAGGTGCCTGCGTCCGTCGACGCTCCGGGATCGACCGGCGTCGTGGTCCCGGTCTCGCTGCCGACCGCGCCATCGCTCCCGGGCGTCCCTGGCACAGCGCCGTCCGCCGGCTCGGCGAACGCGCTCTCCTCGAGGATGGTGCGCGCGCCGCATCCCGCGAGCAGAACACAGCAAAGGGCGATCGAGCTGAAGCGTGCCACGAGGACCTCCGGGAAGAGCTTGCCTCCACGATTGTGCGACGTCGAGCAAGCCGTCACGCGATCGCGGTTGCGATGGGCGCACACGTCCTTACGTTCTTCTCCTGTGAAGAAGAAGCCCTCCGCCCTCATGATCGTGCGTCATCCCGGCGCGTTCGTGCGGTTCCTCCGCGATCGCGAAGCGCCCCTCTTCCCCCGGTTGCTCGCGCTCTTCGCAGTGCTCTACGTGATCCTGCCGTTCGACGCGATCCCCGATGCGATCCCGATCCTCGGCTGGCTCGACGACGTCGGCGTGGTCGCGCTGATGCTCGGGTGGACGTCGTCGCAGGTGAAGCGCTATCTGCCGGGCGGCGAAGCGATGGTCGTCACGGCCGAGCCGAACGCCCTGCCTCCGCGCCCGTCTGGGGCGTGAGCGGCAGCGCGATCGCCGCGCCCGCGTCCTCGCCGTCGGTGATCACCGCGAACGTCTGATCGCGCAGGGTCGCGCACGAACACCAGCGTCTCGATCTCGAAGGGCTTCTCTTCGGACACGCGGCTCTCGGAGAGGAGAGTATCCTCGGTGGTCATGACCGAGCGCCACGGGGAAGAGCCCGCCGAGCTGAAAGTCTTCGAGAAGGATGTCGGCATCTGGGACGCGGACGTCACCGTGCGACCGACGCCGGACGCCGAGCCGCAACGATCGCGCGGGGTGAGCACGCGGCGGATGCTCGGCGGCGCGTGGCTCGTGACCGACTACGAGGCGGACAGCGGGTTCGCGGGGCACGGCGTGCATGGCTTCGATCGCGTCCGCGGCACGTACGTCGGCACGTGGGTCGACTCGATGCGCACGTTCATGGCCATCTCCGAGGGGACGTGGGACGGAGCGACGCACACGATGACGTTCGTGACCGAGGCCACGCTCCCGGGTGGCCGAACGCTGCGCTTTCGAGAGACGACCGAGAACGTGGGTGCGGACACGCAGGTGTTTCGCTCGTTCATGCCTGCCCCCGGTGCGACGAGCGGCGCGACGGCGGGTGCGGAGTTCGAGACGATGACGATCACCTATCAGCGCCGTAGCGGCTGAGCGCCTCGCCGATGCTGCGTGATGTGCGGCGCGTCGTCGCGGTCGCGGTGACGATCCTGGTCGTCATTTGCCCCGTCACGCACCGCGCGTCGGCGTTCATGCGGCGCACGCTCGATCGGGCGGCGATCCCGTCGCGGAATACGGTCCTCGCGCTCGGGAAGTCCCATACGTGCGCGCGCGTCGGCTCCGGCGCGCGCTGTTGGGGCGGCAACGACTACGGCCAGCTCGGCGACGGCACGACGACCGATCGCGATCGCCCGACGGCGGTGACCGGACTGACCGAGGTGGTGCAGCTCTCGCTCGGTCAGGACTACTCGTGCGCGCGCCTCGGCTCGGGCAGCGTCGCGTGTTGGGGCCGGAACGACGACGGCCAGCTCGGCGACGGCACGCGACTCGCGCGGCGGAGCCCGGTCACGATCGCGAGCCCACCTTCCGTCGTGGAGATCGCGGCCGGCTCGATCCACGCGTGTCTCCGCACGGCGAGCACGGGTGCGTACTGCTGGGGATGGGGCTCGAGCGGTCGCGTCGGCGACGGCACCACCGAGGACCGCCTGGTGCCGGTCTCCGTCGGCCTCACCGACGTCGAGGGGCTCGCCCTCGGCGGCGCGGCCTCGTGCGCGCGGTCGAAGCTCGGCATCGTGAGCTGTTGGGGGTGGAACGACGCGGGTCGCCTCGCCGACGGCACGACGCTCGACCACTGGAAGCCGACGGCGACGCTCTTGACCGACGCCCAGGAGATCACCCTCGGCGGCGCGCACGGATGCACGCTCGACTCCCTCGGCCTCGTGCGCTGTTGGGGGTGGAACAACGCAGGTCAGGTCGGAGACGGCACCACGACCGATCGCGCCGTTCCGGTGATGGTGGCGCTGCCCGCGCGCGCGCTCTCGATCGCCGTCGGCGGCCGTCACTCCTGCGCCCGCCTCGCGAACGGCGCCGTCATGTGTTGGGGCTCGAACGACCAGGGCGAGCTCGGCGACGGGACGAAGCAGATGCGATCGACCCCCGTCCTCGTCCCCGGGCTGACGGACGTCGCGCAGCTCGCGCTCGGAGACAAACACACGTGCGCTCTGCTCGCGGGTGGGTCGCTCGTGTGTTTTGGTGACAACACGCGAGGGCAGCTCGGGGATGGTACGAACACCACGCGGCTCGTGCCGACGAAGGTGTCGTGGTGACTCAATGCTGCGGCAGCACCTTCGCCACGTCGCGCAGGAAGATCACCACGATCCCCATCAGCCCTTCCCCCGCGATCGTCCCGCTCGCCACCGACACCGTGTAGCGCTCGGCGAGATCCTTCCGCGAGCGCAACAGCCACCACGCCGCGAAGGCTCCGATGAACATCGCGAAGCTGTCGTTGAAGTCGATGACGAACGCGATGCCGAGGCCGGTCGCGCTCGGGATCCACTTCGTCCAGCCGGCGGGGGGCGGCGGCTTCGGGCGCTCGTCGTCCTCGCGATAGGTCACGACCTTCTGCTCCTCCTCGAAGCGCGCGACGACAGTCGCGTACTGCCGCGACGCGAATTCCTCGAGGACTGCGAGGAACACCCCGATCGCGAGCCCGACGGCGATCGCCACGAGCGCGAGCTTCGGGAGGTTCCCGGCGCCGTCCTTGAGGAGCTTCGCGACGCTCGCCCACGAGACGGCGGCGGGCGCCGCGAGCTCCTTCCCGAGCTTCTCGGGCTTCGCGACCAGGAAGTAGACCGGCACGCACACCGCAGCGCCGGCGCAGACGCCGAGCATCTGCGCCAGGAACTGCTTCCGCGGGGAGGCGCCGAGGAGATACCCGGTCTTCACCTCCATCAGCAGATCGGCCGAGTGGCTCGCGGCGCCCGCGGTCACGGTGGCGGTCATGAGGTTCGCGGCCGCGTTGCCAGGGACCAGCACGCCGAAGAGGAGCTGCGTGATCTTCCCCATCGCGCCGATCGGCGTGACGCCCGTCTCTCCGGTGGCGCGCGCGGCGACGACCGAGAGCAAGAAGGCCGCGAACACCGAGATGACGCCCTCGAACATCGGCACCTGGAACCACGCCCACTGCATGTACACGCAGCTGACGACGCAGGCCGCGAGGCCGACCACGAACCACGACTGCGGGACCTCGACCTCGGCGAGCGGATCAACGACCTTCTTGCCGCCGCGGCGGAAGATGTTGCCGAGCCCGGCGAACGCGCGCGCGACGGTCTTCCAGCGGAAGGCGAACGCGATGATGGACGCGCTCACCATGATCGCGGTGCCGGGCCACACGCTCCACTTCGAGCGGATGAGCCCGTGGATCGTCTCCGGGTTCCTCACCGGGATCGCCTTTGCCCCCTCGGCCGCCTTCGCGAACACGGCCCACGCGGCCGGATCGCCGGCGATCTCCGGCGACGCGATCCGGAGCACGTCGTGATCGACGAGCCAGGGACCGAGGATCGCGTAGTTGATGATGGAGCCGAGGATGAGCGACGTGGCGACCTTGAGGCCGACGATCGCGCCTGCGGCATAGAGCAGGAGCGAGGTGTTCACCCCGAGCGACCACGCGCTCGCCGAGTGGCCGCGGAGCCTGAGCGGGAAGGGGATGACCTCGGGGATCTTCCTCAGGAAGCCGAGCTTCGACTCGAGGAAGAACTTCATCGCGGCCGCGAAGCCCGCGGCCATGAACAGCGAGCGCGCCTTGACGATCGACTCGCGCCCCGCCGAGTGCAGCGTCTTCAGCGTCTCCGCGGCCACGACGCCACCGGGGAAACGGAGCTGCTCCGCGTTGATCATGTTGCGCTTGAGCGGCACCGCGACGACGACGCCGAGCACCGAGACCGCGAGCATCCACGCGGCGAGCCGCCATCCGTCGAGCTCCGGTGTCGTGATGGTGCCGTCTTGGCGCAGCATCGTCATCGCGGGGATCGAGCTCACGAGCCCGGCCGAGGACATGTACGCGGCCGCCGACGCCGCGGTCTGCGAGGTGTTGTTCTCGAGCATCGAGAGCGGACGCATGCCGGGGAACACGCCGCGGAGCGCCGCGAAGATCGCGAAGCCGACGACGGCGGAGGTGATCCCCATGCCGAACGACCAGCCGATCTTGAGACCGATGTAGAGGTTCACCGCGCTCAGCACGGAGCCGAGGAGCATCCCGGTGACCGCCGCGCGCCACGTGAGCTGCGGATCGTTCGCCTGGTAGACCTTGTCGAGCCACAGCTGATCGCGCGCGGCGATCAGCTCCGGATCGCGAAGCGGCACCGCCTCGATGGGGAACGCCGCCTGTACCGGATCCGGACTCGCGGGGGAGCTCGCCATGAGGGGCGCTAGTCTATAGAGCGCGTGACGAACCGTGGGTGCGAACTCGCGGCTGACCTACGCGGCTGCGCGGACCGCACGACGCCGCGCTGCGATCGCCATGAACGCGAGCGCAGCGAGCCACGCGTCGGCCGAGGCCGTGCGCGCTTCCGAGTAGCCGCAACCGGAAGAGGCGGTCTCCCCCGGCGGCCCGGCGGCCTTCGCGCACACTCCGTTCGAACAGACGTGGCCGCCGAGGCAGTCGAGATCGCTGCCGCACGTCGTTTTGCATCGATCGCTCCTGCAACGGCAGCGCGTGCGAGAGCGATCG
>JBKJQC010000298.1:0-7056 GCA_046593995.1 Polyangiales bacterium | reverse complement strand
GTGGTCGATGACCTTCTCGACCACTTTCACAAGAAGTTCCAGGACGAGGTGAAGATCGAATCGCTCAACCTCAAGGACATCAAGATCGATCCGCAGAAGGGGTTCGAGAACTTGATGGACCTTCGCTCGATGAACGTCGGTCTCAAGGAGCTCTCGTCGTCGATTCACATCCCGCGCGACTGGGTGCTCCTCGAGCGCACGCTGCTGCTGCTCACCGGGACCTGCACGCTCCTCGATCCCGACATGAACCCGATGCAGATCGTGCGGCCGTACCTCGAGAAGTTCGTGCTCGGGAACCGCGACTGGACGCAGATCGCCGTCGAGGCCGTGAAGGACACCGCCCTCCGCGCGATCGGCCTCCCGGAAGCGGTCGACGGCTACATCAAGCGCGCGATCCGCGGCGAGCTCGAGGTGAAGGTCAAAGGCGTACGCGAGGGCCTCGAAGCCATCAACGCGCTCGGCCGTCAGGCGATGTACCTCGCGGCGTCGCTGTCGTTCGGAGCGGCCGCGCTCTGGGTCCACCTGCAGCACCACCGCGTCGACATCGCACACGCGCTCCTCTGGCCCGCCGGCTTCTTCGGGCTGATCTTCGTGTTGCTGTCCCTCTTCGGCGGCCCACGTCGCCGCTGACGGTCACCGGAACGCGCGCAGGACGAGCCCGGTGAGCGGCTCGACGGCCTCGGTCACGCGCGCCTCTTCGCGCCTCGTCACGTAGCGCATCGCCACGGACTCGAGCCCCGCGACCAGGGCGTAGAGCGTGAGCTCGTCGGGCGGACGCGCGATCTGCTTCCGCGTGTACGCCTCGCTCAAGCGCTCGAAGAGGAGCGCCACGTAGCGCGCGAGGACGGCCTCACGATGGACCTCGTACTCCGGGCCGGCGGCGCGGACCTCGCGGAAGACGACGCGCGAGAGATCGCCGAACTCGGCGACGATGCCGAGGAACGCGCGCACGCCCGCGCGGATCTGCGCGACCGGATCGTCCTCGCTCCGCACGGAGGCCTCGACGAACCGGAACGCGAGGCTCGCCGACCGATCGTGGAGCTTGAGGAGCACGTCACGCAGATCGGTGAAGTGCTCGTAGAACGTCTTCCGGCTCATGCCGGCGCGCTCGACGATCGCCTCCACCGAGGCACCGGCGAAGCCGCGTGCAGCGAAGACCTCGCTCGCGGCGTCGAGGAGCCGGCGTCGCTGCGCACGCGCGCGCTCCTCCGACGACTGCGAGCGGTCGTAGCGGCCACGCGCCGGCGCGCGAGCGGGCGGTGGGATCGAGCCCAGCGAAGCGGGCCTTCCTCGAGACATGGAAACAGACATGTCCCCGTCTGACGCGACGGTCAACCGCGGCCCTGAAGAGGTCCAGGGTCTAGGGTCTAGGGTCCAGGGCACGAAGAGCGTCCCGCGCGCATGCGGGGTCGACGCTTCAGTCGTCAGTCGTCAGTCGTCAGTCGTCCGAGAGGAGATCGAGAGTCGAGAGCGATGGAGGTCTCCTCGTCTCGTCTCGTCTCCCTCAGGCCGACGACTGACGACTTTGCAGCGACAGCGTCTCGGCTGACGACGGACACCCTTGCAGCGACAGCGTTCGCGGCTACAGGTCCCGGGCCCTAGACCCTAGACCCTGGACCCTAGACCTCTCGTCATTTGCACTGACCGTCGACGCAGCTCTTGTCCGCGGCGCAGTCCGCCTTCGCGGTGCAGGTCGCGGCCACTTCGTCGGCGGAGCGGCAGATCTTCTCGGTGGCGGCGCAGGTGCCGATGCGTGCGTCGATCGACATGCAGCTCGCGTCGTCGGTGCAGGTGTAGCGGCAGAAGCCGTTGACGCATTTCTGCGTGCCGGCCGCGCACTGGGTGTCGCCGGTGCACTTCGGATCCGTGCGCGTGTCGGGGACGCACGCGCCGCCGACGCAGACCTGCGTCGGATCGGGCTTGCCGCTGCCGTCGAGGCACGTCTCGTTCGTCGTGCACTGCGGGGCGCAGTGCCCTTCGACGCATTTCTCACCGGTCTTGCAGGTCGCGCCGTTCGCGTCGGGACCGCAGGTCGGGGCGGCGGCGACGCAGAAGCCCTTGTCGCCGCAGGAGTAGCCGGTCGGGCAGGCCGGAGCACCCGCGCCACACGCGACGGCGCACTTGCCGTCGACGCAGAGACGACCGTCGCCGCACTCGCTCGAGTACTTGCACGTGCACTCCGCGCCGGTACACGCCGGGGCGGTCACGCACTTTCCGTCGACGCAGAGGGCGCCCGCACCGAGCTTGGTGCAGTCGGCGGTGTCGGCGCACACGAGCGCCTCCGGAGTCTTGGTGCCGGTCGGCGGCGAGCAGAGCCCGCTCTTGCAGACGAGCCCCTTTGCGCACTCCGCGTCGGCTTTGCACTGGGTGAGACAACCGATCTCGGTGCAGACCGTATTGGCCGTGCACGTGGTGTCGCCCGCGAAGCCGCAGGGAGGCGCCGTCGGAGCGTCGACCGCGCGACAGCCGAAGCCGTCGCAGTCGAAGCAGCCGGTCGAGTCACAGCGGTATTCGTCGGTGGTGCCGCTGCCGCACCCGCTCCCAGTGGCCCCGAACGCCATGAACGCGGTGAGGACCAACGCGCCGGCGGAGAGCGCGCGGGTGGTCGCTTGGCGGGCGAGAGACGAACGGCTGCTCATGGGACCTCCGAAACGGGGCATCACTCAGCCGCAGTATTCACGTCCCGTGCCGTGCGGGCAAACCGGGGACGCCCCGGCGGACACCCTTGAAAACCCCGCGTCCGAGCGTGAACCGCCCGCCGCAGCGTGCCGCCTCCGCCCGCGCCGTGAACGCCACGTCACGCCTCCCGTGAAAGCGATGGCGCGACAAATCGCACACCGCGCGGCGACGGAGCGCGGGCGCGGCCAAGAAAATCCTACCCCGCACCCTCCCACCGCAACGGGCGGACGCCTCTGTCTCGAAGGCCGGCTCGAAGGCCGTCTCGAAGGCCGGCCTCGAAGGGCGACGACCCATTACAGACGCCGCAGTGATAGGCTATTGCGTTCCCGCCGTGTCTACTCGTAGCGACCCCCCGTTCGAGTCGGATCGTCCGACCAAGACGAAGACGGTGGTCACGGTCATCCAGGCGCCGTCACCGAACCCGGTCGGCAACTCTGCCGCGGCGTGCCTCGTGATCATCTACGGCGCCGATCTCGGGCGGCGCATCGTCCTCGACGGCAACCCGCTCGAAATCGGGCGCTCGGTGAAGTGCGATCTCGCGATCGACCAGGAGTCGGTCTCGCGTCGTCACGCCCGCCTCACGTGGGACGGCGGCCGCTACAAGATCGGGGACCTCGGGTCGACGAACGGCTCCTACGTGAACGACGAGCTCTGCACCGAGCGCTACCTGAAGGACGGCGACCAGCTGAAGATCGGCCGGACCATCCTCAAGTTCATGACCGGTGACAACATCGAGACGGCGTACCACGAAGAGATCTACCGGCTGATGACCTTCGACGGTCTCACGCAGGTCCACAACAAGCGCCACTTCCACGAGACGCTCGATCGCGAGGTCTCGCGCAGCTCGCGCTACGACCGCCCGATGTCGCTCGTGGTCTTCGACATCGATCACTTCAAGAAGGTGAACGACACGCACGGCCACCTCGCGGGCGACGCGCTGCTCCGTCAGCTCGCTTCGATCGTCCGCGGGAAGATCCGCCGCGAGGATCTCTACGCGCGCGTCGGCGGCGAGGAGTTCGCCGTGCTCCTCCCCGAGATCGATCTCGCCGGTGCAGCGGTGTTCGCCGACAAGATCCGCAAGGTCGTCGAGGCCGCTTCCTTCCACTTCGAGGACGTCGTCATCGGCGTCACGTCGAGCTTCGGCGTCGCCACGCTGCGACCGCCCTACGCGACCGGCGAGCAGCTCTACAAGGCGGCCGACGCCGCGCTCTACGCCGCCAAACAAAACGGCCGCAATCGCGTCGAGTCGGACGCCGACGCCTAGTCGACCGAGCGTACTCGATCGGCCGACCGCAGATCCGATTGAACACGGAGGCACGGAGGCACGGAGGTTCGAGAGTCTGCCGATCGGGGCCGCACGCTCTCGTCGCTCGTCGATGCGATCAGGTCCGCGCCCTCGACGAACGGCGAGACGGGAGACGGCCGTCTCCTTATTTTTCTGGGTAGCGCGGTCACCGCGAGGCAAGCGAGAGCAGCGAAGACCTCGGAGCGAAGCGCGCGGCAGCACTTCACGAACTCCGTGCCTCCGTGCCTCCGTGTTCAATCGATCAGATACGCCGCGTTCGAGAATCGAGATTGCTGATCTCGACCTCTCGTTCACCACTCGCGAACGGGGGCGCGCGTCATGAGGTCGTGCACGGCCTGCTTCACGGGCTTGTTCTCGTAGAGCACCTTGTAGACCTCGCTCGTGATCGGGAGATCGAGTCCGAGCTTCAGCGCGAGATCGCGCGCGCTCTTCGCGGTGCGCACGCCCTCGGCGACCTGGCTCATCCCGCCGAGGATGTCGTCGAGGGTGCGCCCGCGGCCGAGCTCGAACCCGACGGTGCGATTGCGTGACGCCTCGCCGGTGCACGTGAGCACGAGGTCGCCGAGACCCGCGAGCCCGGCCAGCGTGAGCGCGTCGCCGCCCTTCACCATCGCCACCCGCGCGATCTCGGCGAGACCGCGGGTGATCACCATGGCCCGCGCGTTCTGCCCGAGCTCGAGACCGTCGACCGCACCGGCCGCGATTGCGACGACGTTCTTCAGCGCGCCGCCGACCTCGACCCCGACGACGTCGGTGCTGGCGTACGCGCGCATGCGCTCGCTCGAGAAGCGGATCATCAGCGCGTCGGCGAGGGCCTCGTTCCTGCTCGCGATGACCACGGCCGTGGGCTGGCCGCGCACCACCTCCTTCGCGAACGAGGGACCGGAGAGATAGGCGAGCGAACGCACTGACTCCGGGAGCTCCTCTTCGAGGACCTCGCTCATCAACATCAGGCTGTCGTTCTCGATCCCCTTGGACGCGCTGACGATCGGAGCCCGCTCGGGAATGCCGATGGCTCGCAGCTTCCGGACCGTCTCGCGGATGGTGTGCGAGGGCACGACGAGGAGCAGGAGATCCGCATCGCGCGCGGCGTACGCGAGATCCGACGTCGCCTCGAGGTTCCGCGGGAGCTCGACTCCGCCGAGGTAGCGCGCGTTCTGCCGCGTGAGCTGAATCGCGGACGCGTGGTCCGGATCGCGCGCCCACAGCCGCACGTCCTCTCCCTTGTCGGCCAGCACGCGCGCGAGCGCCGTTCCCCAGCTCCCAGCCCCGATGACCGCCGCGTGCGCCATGGATCGAGGCTACCGCTGGACGCAGCCGAGCGGCGAACAGGTTCTGGAAGGGTGTAAGCTCCCCGCCCTCATGGGCACGCTCGTCGAGTCGATCGCGAAGAAGCGGGATGGCATCGCGCACGAGGAGGGGGAGATCCGCCGCCTCATCGAAGCGCTGGGGAAGGGCGAGCTCGCCGACTACCAGATGTCTGCGTGGCTGATGGCGGCCTTTCTGCGGGGCCTCGATCCGCGCGAGACGCTCGAGCTGACCGACGCGATGCTCGAGAGCGGAACGGTCCTCGATCTCTCCGACGTGTTGGGCGTGAAGGTCGACAAGCACTCCACGGGCGGCGTCGGCGACAAGATCTCGATCGCGCTCGCCCCGCTCGTGGCTGCGTGCGGAGTCCCGGTGCCGATGGTGAGCGGTCGCGGCCTCGGCCACACCGGCGGGACGCTCGACAAGCTCGAGGCGATCCCCGGCTTCCGCGTGGACCTCTCGATCGACGACTTCCGCCGCATCGTGGGCGAGGTCGGCACCTGCATGATCGGGCAGACCAAGGAGATCGCACCGGCGGACAAGCGCATCTACGCGCTCCGCGACGTGACGGCGACGGTCGAGTCGATCCCGCTCATCACCGCGTCCATCCTCTCGAAGAAGCTCGCCGAGGGGATCGACGCGCTCGTCCTCGACGTGAAGGTCGGACGCGGCGCCTTCATGAAGGATCTCGAACGCGCGCGCGCGCTCGCGCGGTCACTGGTCGACGTCGCGAAGCGCGGGGGCAAGGGCGTGACCGCGGTGTTGACCGACATGGATCACCCGCTCGGTCTCACCATCGGGAACGCTCTCGAGACGGTCGAGGCGATCGACATCCTGCATGGTCGTGGCCCCGCCGACACCACCGAGCTCACCATCGAGCTCGCCGCGGAGATGCTCGTCCTCGGTCGCGTCGCGGGCGACGTCGCGGAGGGGCGTGAGAAGGCGCAGAGAGCGGTGTCCGACGGTCGCGCGGCGGAGACGCTGCGCAAGATGATCAGCGCGCAGCACGGCGATGCACGCGTCGTCGACGACACGTCGATCCTCCCGCGCGCGCCGCACGTCCGGGCGGTCCTCGCAGAGCGCGACGGATGGGTGACGGACATCGATCCCCTGGTGCTCGGCCTCGCCGCGGTGCAGCTCGGGGCCGGACGCACGCGGACCGATCAGAAGGTCGACCACGCGGTCGGCATCGTCCTCCGCGTGACGCAGGGCACGCGCGTCGAGAAGGGCGCACCGCTCGCAGACGTGCACGTGCGCGACGACGCGACGGATGTCATCGCGCGTGTGAAGTCGGCCTTCACCATGGGCGACGCGGAGACCTCGCGGAAGCCGCTGATCATCGAGACGATTCGCTAGCGCTTGGTGCGCGCTTCGACGGCGCGTGCGTGCGCTTCGAGGCCTTCGAGCCGGGCCAACGTGCAGATCGCGTCCGCCTGGCTCGCGAGCGTCGCCTCGTCGTAGCGGACGATGCTCGTGCGGGTGACGAAGTCGTAGACGCCGAGCGGCGCGCCGAAGCGGACGGCGCCCCCGGTGGGGAGCACGTGCGAGGGGCCGGCGACGTAGTCACCGACCGCTTCGGGCGTGGTGGCGCCGATGAACGCGGCACCAGCGGCGTCGATCCGATCGAGGAGCGCCTCGGGATCGACGACGTGCAGGGCGAGGTGCTCGGCCGCGATGCGATCGGCGACCTCGGCGAGGGCGTCTCGACCGTCGACGACGAGCGCCAGCCCCTGACGATCGACCGCGGCGCGCGCGATCGCCTT
>JBKJQC010000161.1:0-3329 GCA_046593995.1 Polyangiales bacterium | reverse complement strand
ACGACGTGGTCGTCGTGACGACGCACGCACCCGCTCCGTCGCACGCGTGACCGTCGTCCTGCACGGCGCCCGTGCATGTCTGGCCAGGGCACGCGGCGCGCGGATCCGTCGCCTGGGCGGCGAACCCGCAGGTCCCGTCGGCGCCAGTGCCCTTGAGCGCGGCCGAGCAGGCGCGGCACGTTCCGGTGCAGACCGCATCACAGCAGAAGCCGTCGATCGCAAAGCCGCTCGCGCACGTCGATCCATCGGTCGCCGGCCGGCCATTTTTCAGCAGGCAATTGCCGGTCGAGCTGCACGTCTTCGTCCCCGTGCACGTGTCGAGATCGTCCGCGCCCCTGACCGCGATACACGCGCCGGTCCCGGCGCACGTCCGACAGGTGCCGCTGCAAGGACCGTCGCAGCAGTAGCCGTCGTTGACGACGCCGCTCGCGCACGAAGCACCGCTGACCGAAGCCTGCCCGGGCTTGAGCAAGCACGCGCCGGTCGAGCTGCACGTGTTGGTACCGGTGCACGTGTCGGGATCGTCGGCCCCCATGACCGTCGCGCAGGCACCGGTCACCGCGAGGCAGGTCTTGCAGATCCCAGAGCACGGACCGACGCAACAGTTGCCGTCTCCGCAGACCCCCGACGCGCACTCGCTGCCGCTGGCGCATGTGCCGGTGGCGGCGAGCGCAAAAATCTCCGCGGATGACAGATACGAGAGGTTGTTCTCTCCGCCAGCGATGAGGACATTGCCGGTCGCGAGGAGGGTCGCGGTCGGGTGACGGTGGGCCGCGCTCATCGGGCTGACGGCCGCGAATGCGCTCGCACCGTCGAACAGCTCGGCGGTGCTCGAGGGGTTGGCGGTCGTGACGTCGAAACCGCCCGCGATCAGCACCTTGCCCGACGAGAGCAGGGTCGCGGTGTGACCGGTGAGCCTCTTCGCCATCGAGCCCGTGGCCGCGAACGCTCCGACGCCGTCGAAGAGCTCGGCGGTGCTGAGGGCCGTCGCGCCGAAGCCTCCCCCGAGCAGCACCTTGCCCGAAGGGAGCAGCGTCGCGGTGTGATATGCGCGCGGACCGGTCATCGCGCCGGTCGCGACGAATGCGCTGGTCCCGTCGAAGAGCTCCGCGGTCGAGACGATCCCGCCACTCTGGCCACCCGCGACGAGGACCTTGCCGGACGCGAGCCGCGTGGCCGTGTGATACGCACGCCCGATCGTCATCGAGCCCGTCGGCGCGAAGGCGCTGGTGCCGTCGAAGATCTCGGCAGACGAAAGGGGGGAGCCGGCAGCGTTGCCACCGATCACGAGGACCTTGCCGCCACCCAGGGACGTCGCGGTGTGATCCTGGCGCGCGGCCGCCATCGAGCCGGTGAGCGCGAACGTCCCCGTTCCGTCGAACAGCTCGGCGCTCGAGAGATCCCCGACGAAAGCGCCTCCCGCGAGGAGGACCTTTCCCGAGCTCGTCGCGACGGCGATGTGACCGTATCGCGCCGTGACGAGCGAGCCCGTCGCGGCAAAGCTGCTCGTGCCGTCGAACAGCTCCGCGGTCGAGAGCGTGGTGCTCCCGTCGTTGCCGCCGGCGATGAGCACCTTCCCCGATGCGAGGAGCGTCGCGCTGTGTGCCTTGCGCAGCGTCGTCATCGATCCGGTCGTCGTCCACGCCGGATCGACGAGCGCGGGATAGTCGACGCCGCTCCACGAGACGCGCACGCGACACGAGGACGCACCCGGCTTGGTGACGGGCCTGCCCCACGGTCCGCGCGGATCGGTGTCGTACGCGCAGCCTTCCACCGCGATCGTCGCGTCGTGCCGGTGGCCGTGCGCATCGACGACCCACGGGCGCGCGACGCGGAGCCTCGGCGCGCCGCCCTCATCGAGGAATTCGAGCGTGTTGCTCACCAGTCGCAGCCCGGCCGCACGCGTGAGGTTCACGTCGTAGACGAGCGCTTCGACGGCTGGCGCACGCTCGAACGCGACGAAGTCCTCGGTCCCATCGTCGAGCACGCGATGGACGACGTCCGCCCCGGCGAACGCGCGCGGATAGAGCGCGAGCCCGCCCGAGACCGCAACTTCCACGTCGGCAACTCCGCGGAGCGCGAAGTCGATGGCGACGTGCGTGGCGTCCTCGTCGAGGTGCACGGCGCCCGTTGCGCGCAGAGGGAGCGTCGTCGTCGCAGTGCGAAGCGCGCGCCCCGGCACCACCGCGCGCACACCGGCCTCGCCCTCGAGCTCGAACCGAACGGCGCGCCCTGCACCGATCGCACGGGGGAAGCGCGCGCGTAGCGCAGCGAGTCGCTCGCGTGTCGACGAAAGCTCCTCCAGCGACACCTGCTGCGACGACACCGAGGCATCCCCAGCGAAGCCGCGGTCGTCCTCACGACCGCTACATGCGATGGCGAGGCTCGCCGCGCAGAGGAACGGCACCCACCCGCCGAGCTCACGTTGGACAGTCATGGGTGGATCGAACGAAACGAGGGCGGAAGAGGAGCGGCGTCTCCGATTGCAAGCGGCGCAAGATACAGGGTATGCGCTTGGCTGACGCAACGTCGAGGACAGCGGAGGTGGTGGCGCGGGTCAATCGGCAGGGGGTGCCGATCGAGCAGAGCGGCAGACGCGTGTGCTCTAGCTGCCGAACGCCGACGTCTTCCGATCGATGCTCGGGAACGCCTGCGGCCTACCACCAGTAGCGGGCGAACGCGAAGGCGGTGTTGCCCGCCGGGTACGTCAGCGCGCGCGACCCTCCGATCGTGAGAGCGTCGCCATACTGGAGGACGATCGACGTCGCGCGCTCGCCGAGCGCGGTCGGGAAGAGCGTCGTCACGGCGGTGCCGTCGCTCCCGAACGCAGGATCGAGGCGCCCCGTCGCGAGGAGCCTGACGAGGACGAAGTGCGCGTCCTTGCCGACGCCCACCGAGCCGGCGACGACGATCCTCCCGTCGCGCTGGATGACGAGATCGGACGCCTCGGAAGCTCCGTGAGGATTCACGATCCGCGCGACGCCGCCGTCCGCGAACGTACCGTCGACCGCGCCGCTCGGATCGAAGCGCGCGACCACGATGGACCCGGTCGAACCGTCAGCGCCCGCGACGACGATCTTCCCGTTGGGCTGCAGCGCGATCGCGCGGATCGAGGCGGTGCCCGCGAGCGGGAGCGTCGCGAGCCCACCCGCGCCGAACACGTCGGGACGCCCGTCGCTCGTGAGCCGCGCGACGAGGATGTCGTTGCCGGAGCTGCCGGCGAGCAGCAGCTCGTGGATCTCCGTGGACGGTGGTCCGCGGCAAGACCTCGTGCGGCGAGATCCCGTTCGCCGCATCCTGCGCGCGCTCTTGGCCGCGCGGGGAGCGGC
>JBKJQC010000096.1:0-2895 GCA_046593995.1 Polyangiales bacterium | reverse complement strand
CGTTGCTCACCTACTTCCTCCTGCCGGTCTCCCGGCGCTTTCCCTCCGCGCCTCCGTGTTCAATTCTTCTTTGTCCCAAAAATGACGAAGCCCCGCGATCGCTCGCAGGGCTCCGTTCTCAGGATGACGCGGAAGTATCAGCCGCCGCTCGCCGAGTCGGTCGCCGCGCCGGTGTCGGCCTTGGCGCCCGTGTCGGTGACGCCGCCGTCGGTGTCGCACTCGTCGGGGCCGGTCGGGCCGTCCGTGACCTTCACGGTCGCGGTCGAGTGATCGGTCGACGCGCCGGCGACGAAGCCGAGCGCGATGGAGATCGCGTTGCACTGCTTGGTGGTGTCCTGGAGGTTCGGCGCGCCGGTCACGAGGTCCGCGGACTGCGTGAGGGTGTCGACGACCTGGTCGAACGTGGCGTTGCCCGGGCAGATGCCGAAGCGCCGGGCGACGGGCGTGAGGGCTTCCTTCAGCTCGGTGGTGTTCATCGCGCCGGCGATGGTGCCGTCGGTGCCGTCCGTCTTCATCGTGATGACGCCGGAGCCGATCGGCAGCTTGATCGTCGCGCCGCTGAGCGAGATGTCGAGCTCGATGTTCTCCTTGCCGAAGTCACCGGAGACCCAGTAGCCGCCGGCGATGTAGCCGTTCGGGAAGGTCAGCTTCGGCTTGTTGACCGACGCGCCGTCCAAGAGCGACCCGGCGACGATCTGCCACTTGCCGTCCTTGAAGTCGTTACCGACGTAGACCGCACCGGCCGCCTTCGAGTTGTCGCCGGTGGTGAAGTTGTCGATCTTGAGGAGCAGCGTGAACGCCTTGTCGACGGCGATGCTCGCGTTGACCGAGTCTTCCGCGTCGGACTTGAGCGACTTGATGACCTGCATGACGTGCTGGCCGAAGTTGTTGTCGATGCCGTCGGTTCCGTCCTTGAGGACTCCGGTGCTCGAGCCGGCGATGCGCTTGCAGGAGTTGATGCTGTCGCGCGAGTCGGTGGAGAGCGTGTTGCGGCTGTCGAGGTCGAAGCCGTAATCCTTCCACGCCTGCGGATCGTTCATGCCGGTCGCCTTGTTGGTGAGACCGAGCTTGAGCGACTTGATCTCGAACCACTTGGTCGCGCCGGTCGCCGTGGCCGTCGGGCGACCCGGCGGCTTGCGCGAGGTGTACGCCCCGCCGCCAGGGGTGGTGGTCGCGGGGGCTTCTTCGCTGCCGCCGCAGCCGGGGGCGAAAGCAGCGGTGGCGACGCCAGCGCAGAGAACGATGGCCGAGGCAACGAAGGTGGAGCGCTTGATCACGGAGACCTCCTCAAGGAACAGCGGACGAGAGCGGGAGGCGGCGTGCGCAGGCTGCGATCACCGCGCGTATCCACCCCATCGGCGGGCACACGCTACCGAACGCAGCCCGTTCGCGCAACGTTGCGTTAGGCCTCCAACGCGACGCGTCATCGTAAAAGAAGTGGTGAACATGTTTCAGCGGCGAGCGCCCCCTGAGGATTCGGCCTCGCCGGGGGTCGTCGCGGTCGGCTTCGGGCTCGGTCGCGGTCACCGAGCACCGAGCACCGAGCACCGGGCACCGGGCATCGAGCACCGAGCACCGAGCACCGTCGAGGCTGCCGCGCGGGCGGCGATGTTGTCGTTCGATGGCGATCGCCGCGGACCGAGCGCGGCGCGGGCGAGATGAACCGGATGGCGCTAGAGTGCCGCGCCGTGCGCCGACTCCTCGCCGTCTGTCTGATCGGCTGTAGCAGCAGCAACTCGCCCAACTCAGCAGAGCCGACCACGCCGGCCGACACGGGCGTCGACCCCGCCGTCCCGCAGATCGCAGCGCCCGCGTCCGACGTCCTCTCGTACAAAGTCGACGAGAAGGGTCCGTTCAAGGTCGGTCATCGCACGAAGGAGATCACGTACACGCCGCCCGCGATGCCCGCGCGGACGATCACGGTCGATCTCTGGTACCCGTCGCTCGACGCCGAAGGGGAGACCGCGAAGTACCTCGGCTTGTTCGGTGACGCCGACGCGTTCGAGGGCGCGTCGCTCGCGCCCCCCGCGGACGGCAAGGGGTACCCGGTGCACGTCTACTCGCACGGCTCGTCCGGGTTCGCCGCGACGAGCTCGCGCATGGCGAAGTACTTCGCCTCGCACGGGTGGATCTACGTCGCGCCGAACCACGCCGGCAACACGCTCGGCTCTCCCGAGGGGAAGCGCCCGCTGTGGATGTACTACGCGCGCTCGACCGACGTGAGCGCGTCGCTCGACATGGTCTCCAGTGAATTCCCGGGCAAGGCGCGGACCGAGCGCGTGGTCATGAGCGGCCACAGCTTCGGCGCCTACACGACCTGGGCCTCCGTCGGCGCACGCTTCGATCTGGAGACGATCCAGAAGAAGTGCGACGCGGGCGACTTCACCGACCCGTGCAAGGCGGACGAGCTCGCCGTCTTCGCGAAGGGCGTCGCCGACGAGCGCATCGTCGCCGGCATCCCGATGGCGGGCGGCAACCAGGACATGTTCAGCGACTACGACGCGCCGGCGCGGCCGATGCTCCTCATGAGCGGGAGCGAGGACGTGAGCGGCCGACCGATCTACGACAAGGTCACGAGCCTCGATTTGATCTGGCTCGAGTTCGTCGGCGGCTGTCATCAGCTCTTCGCGCTCGGCGGCTGCGGCAATTTTCCCGAGGCGCTCGGCTGGTCGCTCACCAACACGCACGCCCTCGCGTTTGCACGCCGGCTCGTCTTGGGGGACAAGGGGGAGCGCACGACCGCGATCGTCACCGGGACCGAATCCCTCTCGGCCAAGATCACGTATCGGCACAAAGGCACGTTCACCCCTCCGTCGGAGCCGTGATGAGGTACGCCCCGCTCTTCGCGCTCGCCCTCTTCGGTGCCGTCGCCTCCTCCTCGGGAGCAGGCTGCAG
>JBKJQC010000073.1:0-4290 GCA_046593995.1 Polyangiales bacterium | reverse complement strand
GTCGAGATCGCCGTGCGGCGTGCCCTCGCGAACGGAATGGCGCTCGACCGTGGCGTCGAGCCGCCACAGCAGCTTGCGTGCGTGCGCGATCGCCAGCCGTGACTGCTGCTCGTCGATCGCTTTCCTTGCAGCATCCGCTCGCTCGGCAAGGGTCGCTCGTTCGGCGTCCTCGAGAGGGAGCCGAGCGCGCCACGTCTCCAAGAGGTCGTACGCCTCGTCGACGTCGAACACTTCCCCATCGAGGCCGTAGGCGACCTTCAGCTCTTCGATCGTGGCGATGGTCTCCGCGAGCCGTTCGAGCGCGCCGTCGCAGGACTCGGACGAAGTCTCGCCAGGCATGGGCATCGGATGCTCGCGGGCCGGAAACGTGTCTGTCTGACCGCGTGCTAGGTTGGCGTTCCGGCACCCCGGCAGGACCCCCCATGCGCGACGAGCAGTCATCCACCCACCAGCTCGCGGACGCGATCCCGCACATCGTCTGGACCCACGACGACAGCGGGACGGTCACGTACGTCAACCGCAAGTGGGCGGAGTTCACGGGGAGCGATCTGGAAGAGAGCCTGCGCCTCGGAATGGCGCAGTTCGTCCACCCCGATGATCACGCGACGTTGGGGCGGATCTTCGCAGAGTCGCAGACGCGGGACGACGCGTTCGAGGCGACCTACCGCCTGCGCGCTCGCGACGACGTGTTCGCGCTGCACCACGCGCGGATCGTCCCGCTGCAACGAGAGGGCTCACGCGTGGTCGCGTGGGTCGGCACGGCTACGAACATCGAGCACCAGCACCGCCAGGACTCCGAACGCCAGTTCCTGGCCGATGCGGGGCGGGTGCTCGGTCGCTCGCTCGACGCCCGCGAGACGCTCGCCGACGTCGCGAGGCTCGTCGTACCGAACATCGCGGATTGGTGCGCCCTCGACCTCGTGGACGCCGACGGCCAGATCGAGCGGGCGACGGTCGCGCACGTCGACCCGACGAAGGTCGAGCTCGCGCATCGCATCCCTCCGCAGCGCGACGCGCCGAGCGGAGCGGCGGCCGTGATCCGTACCCGCCTCACCGAGCTGATCGCGGAAGTGACCGACGAGGTGATCGACGCGGCCATCCCCGACCTCGAGCTCCGCGCGCTCGTCCGGAAGCTCGGGCTGCGATCGTCGATCTGCGTCCCGCTCCTCGGACGAAGCGAGGTCCTCGGTGCGCTGACGCTCGTCTCGGCCGAATCGCGGCGACGGTACACGGCGCACGACGTCGCATTCGCCGAAGACTTCGCTGGTCGCATCACCATGGCCCTGGAGAACGCTCGGCTCTACGCCGCGGCGACCGACGCGCGCGCGGCCGCCGAAGCGATCGCCGCGGACGTCCGCGAGCAGAGCACGGCCGTCACCGCTGCGCTGCTCGCGATGCGAGCGGAGCGAGACGCCGCCGTCACGCGGGCGAGTGATCGCGGGAACTCCGACGGATGACCGAGTCGCCACGCTACGAGGATGGCCTCGACGAAGTCGCCGTCGGAAAGCTCACGCGCGTCCTCGGGACCGTGGCCGGTCAGCGCGTGTTCGAGGAGACCTTGAACAGCCTCCACCTGGCGACCCTCGCGACACCCGACGATCTCTTCGCGTTCGGCGTCGCCCTCACGCGCCGGAAGGGGTTCGAGTCTGCGGTCGGTGGGTTGATCACGGTCGCCGCAGTGCTGCGCGGTGCCGCAGGACAAGTTCGCCCCTGAGGCGCAAAGGCCTGGTCCGTGAGCCTGCGCGTGACCAACGCGATACCGTCACCGTGGCCCGACGATGACGCCTGATCGCACCACCCCGTGGCACGAGGCCATGCACCGCGCGCTCGTCGAGGCGGACGAGGCCGCTCGCGCCGGCGACGTCCCGGTCGGCTGCGTGATGGTCGCTCCCGATGGGACGATCGTGGTCGGGCGGAACCTCCGGGAGGTGGAGCAGGATCCGACGGCACACGCAGAGGTCGTCGCCCTCCGTGCCGCGGCACGACACGAGGGGCACTGGCGACTCGTCGGTTGGACGTGCGTCGTGACGCTCGAGCCATGTCCCATGTGCGCTGGCGCCCTCGTCGCTGCGCGCGTGGAGCGCGTCGTCTTCGGCTGCCGGGACCCGAAGGCCGGCGCAGTTCGGAGCCTCTACGAGATCACCTCCGACGCACGGCTGAACCACCGGCTCGAGATCGTCGAGGGCCTGGAAGCAGAGCCGTGCGCCCAGCGGCTCCGTGACTTCTTCGCGGCCCGCCGGCTCGAGGGGAAGAAGTAGCCATTCGAGGCGGGAAAACTTGGGCCTCACGAGCCCAGCGATTGCGAGTCGGGCCGGCGGATACTACGTTTTCGCGAGCCATGGCCGTGCGCACCATCCTCCACTACCCGGACGCTCGTCTCCGCGAGAAAGCCCTCCCGGTCGCCGAGATCACCCCTGCGATCCGACAGCTCGTCGAGGACATGGCCGAGACGATGTACGCGGCCCCGGGCGTCGGCCTCGCCGCCACGCAAATCGGTGAGGCGCACCGCATCTTCGTCATCGACACGGCGAACGAGAACGAGCCGAGTCAGCTCAAGGTGTTCATCAACCCGGAGATCATCGCGAAGAACGGCGACGTGACGTGGGAAGAGGGCTGCCTGTCGTTCCCCGGCGTCGTCGAAGAGATCGACCGCGCCGAGACGGTGCGCGTCCGCGCCCTCGGGATCGACGGCAAGCCGTTCGAGCTCGAGGCCGACGGCCTCCTCGCCGTCGCCGTGCAGCACGAGCTCGATCACCTGGACGGCGTGCTGATGATCGATCGCATGGGCGCCCTCAAGAAGCGCCTCGTCGACCGCAAGATGCGCCGCCGCGAGAGCCGCCCGACCGCTTCCCGCTAGGTCTCGAGCGTCTCAATCGCCGAGCGCGATTCTCGAAATCGGCGCGCGTGACCGATTGAACACGGAGGCACGGAGGCACGGAGGTACGTGAAGTGCTGCCGCATCTCGGCTCCTACGTCTGGCTGTTCCTGCGCTCCCGCGCCTTTTCGTGGTGCGTCTCCTGGCCGCGAAACCTGGCCGGGCCGATAGGTGAGAGGGCGAAGCAGCCGCGATCGGCAGACTCTCGAACCTCCGCGCCTCCGTGCCTCCGTGTTCAATCCGGACTGCGGAGAATCACGCTCGGTCATCGAGGGTCCGAGAGCGGAGCCAGAGAGCTGTCGCGATCGCTGCGACGATGCCGAACGCTGCGAGCACGCGTGGCGCGCGTTTCGGGCGTGCGTGGTGTCGCATCGACCTTCCGTGCGGCGCGACCACGGGCTCCGGGATCCCCTTCGTGATCATCGGCACGCTCGGGAGCGGCGCTTGCGAGGCGTCGGGCGGTGGTGGGGACACCGGCGCCGCGCTCCCGTCGACGATCGCGGGGACGAGGAACGCGGTGAGGTCTTGCGGCTGCACCGTCGCGAGCCGTGCGACCGCGGCCTTTGCTGCCGCGGCCCGCGCCGGATCGTTCCACGGCATCGCCGTGAGCGCCGAACGGAAGACCGCGGGGCGCCCGAGCGGCAAGAGCTTGCCGATGTTCCCGTATCGCTTCTCGACCCGCTGCGCGACGTTGCCGATGGCGTCGTAGACCGACGCGGGGACGACACCGACGTCCGGACCTCCGGCGACCTTCTCGATGCGCGTCGCCTGCAACGAGAGCCCGCTCGCGAGCCACGCGAGGGTGTGTACGCCGAGCGCGGCGACCAGCGGATCGCCGTGGATCGCCGCGGCGTACGCGCGCTTGGCGACGTCCGTCCATCCGTCTTCGTTGGCTGCAGTGAGGTCGAGGACGCGACGCGGGAGCGCCTCACGGAACGCCTCGATGGTCACGAACGGTGGCGACACCGGCATCTCGAGCGCGCCGCCCGGCGTGGCCGGTACGAGCTCGACGATCACGCGGTCGGGGCCGAGCGGTCCCGTCGGACCGACCCCGCCCGCGGCGCCCGGGGGCTGGGGCACGACCTGGATGTCGCCGAGCTCGCCGAAACGTCCGGTGCCCGTGCGCGCGGACTTCGCGCGCCGCTCCATGCGCGCACCCGGCACGGCGCTCTTCGGGAAGGTCGAGCGCGGGACCTCGATGCGGAGGCCGGACTGCGTCCCTTCGACGATCCAGCGGACCGCCACGACGCCGCTCTTGTTCCCGCGCCACTCGCGCGGTTGCACGGCGGCCACACCGTCTCCGACTTGCAGCGGCGGGATCAGAGCGTGATCGACGAAGGTCTCGGAGACGGCGATCGTCGGCGCGGCGTCTGCGCCACCAGGCGACGAGAGGACGACCTGCGACCAGTCGAGGG
>JBKJQC010001285.1:0-3945 GCA_046593995.1 Polyangiales bacterium | reverse complement strand
TCCCGCCGAGCCTGCGCCCCGCGACGAGCTTCGCGAGGATCGTCCCCTCGCCGCGGTCGCAGAACGCCGTTCCGGCGAGCTCGTCGAGGAAGCAGCGCCAGGTGTCGTCCTTCACGCGAGCCGTCACGAACCAGAGGTTGCGCACGATCTCGGCCACCGGCGTCACGTCCTTCACCTCGGAGGGAGCGACGTTGGCGTGGCTCGCGACCGCGAGCGGCGTGCGCTCGCTGACGAGTCGCGCCGCCTTGGACGTGCCCTTCGCGCACCCCGAGAGGAGCGCGATCGCGAGGACGAGAGTGGCAGGACGCACCGCCGCACGTTGGCCCGAAGACCCTCGGATGCATAGGGGGCGCCGGAGACGCGCCGCGGGGGCGGATCGCGCGGCACGATGCGGAGGCTGCCGCTGATCGCGTCGCGTGGATGAACGCGCTCATCACGGCGAGGCGTTCTACGACATCGGCGAGGCGCTCCGCGAGATCTTGAAGAAGAAGCTCTACGCGCCGCTGGGCTTCCCGTCCTTCGACAAGATGCTCACCGGACGAAAGGTGATCGCCGCGAGCACTGCATATCAGCTGATCGAGGTCGTCGACTCGCTGCCGCGCGACAAAGCACTCGGACTCGGCGCCGAGAAGTCGTACGCCCTCGCTCGCTTCGCGGCCGCGACGAAGGAGAGCGATCCCCCGACCACGTTGGTGGACGAGGGCGTCCCCCTCGGACGCCGCGGCGCGCGCAAGCCGGCAGCCGAGGTCACTGTCCGCGAGCTCGAGGCCGCCACCCGCAAGGCGCGCGCGAAACGGAAGGTGAAGCGCGATGTGGAGTCGGAGGATGCTGACGGTCGTGCGCGCGCGGTGGCCGAGCGACTCGCGAAGCGGCTGCGCGTGAAGATTACGGCCGATGCGCGCAAGCGGGGCAAGGACTGGTGGGCGGTCGTCGCGCTGCCGCTCGCGGCGCTCGAAAAGCTTCGCTGAACGGCCGTCGACCGTCCGTTGCCCCGGCTTGCACCCCTTGCCGTTCCTCGGCATCTCTCGATCACGCGCGGAAGGGCGGAGACGATGGCGAGCATGAACGGCGACCTCACCGGCAAGACGATTCTCCTCACCGGCGCGACCGAAGGCATCGGGAAGTCCGCCGCGCTCGACTTCGCACGTCGCGGCGCCACGCTGGTGCTCGTCGGACGGAACCCGGAGAAGACCGAGCGCGTGCGCGCGGATCTCGTGCGCGAGAGCAACAACGAACGCATCGAGGCGCTGCTCGGAGACCTCTCGCTCGTCGCGGACATCCGCCGCGTCGCGCGCGAGTTCAAGGCGAAGCACGACCGCCTCGACGTCCTCGTGAACAATGCTGGCGCGCTCTTCGCCTCGCGGAAGACGACGGCCGACGGGTACGAGATGACGTTCGCGCTCAATCACCTCGCGTACTTCGTGCTGACGCAGGAGCTGCTCGACGTGCTCACGAAGACGCCCGGTGCGCGCGTCGTCAGCACCTCGAGCGGCGCGCACGCGTCCGGTAAGCTCGATCTGGACGATCTGGCGCGGCGCGAGAGGCGCTACTTCGGCTTCGAGGTGTACGGGTCGAGCAAGCTCGCGAACATTCTCTTCACCCGCGAGCTCGCGCGTCGTCTCGAAGGCACCGGCGTCACCGTGAACTGCTTCCACCCGGGCTTCGTGCAGACGGGGTTCGGCGCCGCGAATGGGATCTGGTCACCCTTCATCAAGCTCGCGGCCGGGCTCTTCGCGCGCACGCCGGAGAAGGGCGCCGAGACGCTGATCTGGCTCGCGACGAGCCCGGAGGCCGCCAGCTTCAACGGCGAGTACTTCATGGACAAGAAGCCCGCGCGGCGTACGCGCAAGGCGAAGGACGACGGCCTCGCGAAGAAGCTGTGGGAGCTCACCGAGGGGCTCGTGACGTCGCGCGCTGCCTGACGTCGCCTCGGCAAATCGTTCAGGGCTGCGTGGCGACGCTGCTCGCCGCGACCCATCCGACCTTGCCGGACGGCGTCTTCACCTCGAGGTATCCCGACGGCGAGAGCTGGAGCACCTCGACGCGCGTCTTCTCGGGGAGCGTCTCGATGATTTTCGACGAGGGTGCGGGCGCCTCGAGGACCTCCGTCGTCGCGCGGGTCACGACCGAGGCTTGCGCTGCGTCGATGGGTGACGCCGAGGCGCTGACGGAGGTCGGCGGCGTCGCGGGCGGGGGCTCCGGCTTCTTCTGGAGGAAGCGCGTGTAGATCATGTACGCGGCGACCCCGAACAGCAGGCCGTCGATGACCCAGTTGTACCAGCGGCGTCCGGTCTTCTTCTCCGGCGGCGCGTCCTCGTCGCTCGCGCGCTTCACCTCGGCGCGCTCCTTCGCGCGCCGCGCCATCACCTGCTCGGCGCGCTCGCGCATCGCGACGACCTCGGGATCTTCCTCGGTCATCGCGCGAGCTTTCGGCGGCGGAGGGTCGCTGCGGCGAGCATCGCGAGCGCGCCGAGCCCGGCTTCGCTCGAAGCGGAGCCCATGGACCGGCAACCGCAACCGCCGTCGTCGGCAGGAGCCGCGGCCGCTGCATCGGGCGGGGCGGAGTCGAGCACCGTGCTGTCGACCGTCGCGTCGACGAACGTGTCGGTGCTGGCGTCGCCGAGCGTCCCGTCGCTCATGGGCGCGTCGTCCACCGCTGCGGCGTCGGACGCGTCGGTCGCGTCGGTCGCGTCGGTCGCGACGTCGCTCGCCGCGTCTCCGGAGACCGTGGCATCGACGACGGCGGCGTCGGGGTCGAACGTCTCGAACTGCCGCATCATCATGTTGTCTTCGTGCTCGAGGATGTGGCAGTGGTAGACGTACTTGCCGGCGTAGTCCTCGAAGCGCGCGATGACGCGTACTTCCTCGTACGGCTGCACCAGCACGGTGTCCTTCCACCCCATCTCGTTCGGCGGCGGCGGGAGGGCCGATCCACCGAGCGCCTTGCGGTCGAGGATCTGGAACTCGACGAGGTGGATGTGCATCGGGTGCGCCATCCCTGATTGGTTGAAGAAGCGCCAGATCTCCGTGGTGCCGAGCTTCGGCCGTTCTGTGATCGTCTCCCACGGGAGCTCGTCGATCAGCCACCCGACGCCGCAGTGTCCCACGCTCTTCGAGAGGCTGAGGGTGCGCGTGATCACCGCCTCGGTCGCAGGAATCCGCGGGACCGCTTGGAGCGCCGCGGGGATCGCGGCCGTGTGTCCCGGCGCATCCACGACGCGGAATTTCATCACGTCCCTCATGCCTGTCCTCAGCACGACGCTGGTGTTCGCGGCGCGCGCGGAGAAGTCGAAGACGAGGTCGGCGCGCTCGCTCGGTCCGAGCATCACCGACGTCATGGTGACCGGCGCCGGCAGGAGACCGCCGTCGCTCCCGATCTGCTGGAACGAGGTGCCGTCGGAGAGCGCGAGCGTGAGCACGCGCGAGTTGCACCCGTTGAGGACGCGGAAGCGGTACTTCCCCTTTTTCACGTCGAGGAACGGCCACACCTTGCCGTTGACGAGCATCTTGTCCCCCTCGAAGTGCTCGACCCACGTGCTCGGGTAGCTCAGCGCGCCGGTCTCGGTGAACGAACGATCTTGGATCGCGAGCGGGATCTCGTACTCGCCCGACGGCAGTCCGAGCGCGCTCTCGCCGGGGGAGCGCAGGAGATAGAAGCCCGTCACGCCCATGTAGACGTTCAGCCGCGTGAGGCCCATCGCGTGGTCGTGGTACCAGAGCGTCGTCGACTCCTGGTGGTTCGGGTACTCGTAGGTCACCTCTTCGCCCGGGGCCTGCGTCCACTCGGGGTAGCCGTCGGACGCAGCGGGCACGTGGGCGCCGTGCATGTGGATCACCGTGCGCGGCACCGAGCCGGTGCCGTGCGTGAGACACGTGTCGACCGGCAACAAGTGCGTCGTACGCAGCGCGCCGGTCGCCTTGTCGCGGAGATCGTTCTTCCACACG
>JBKJQC010001238.1:0-4613 GCA_046593995.1 Polyangiales bacterium | reverse complement strand
CGCCGATGCGGCCATGATCGAAGCGCTCGATCAGTCGGGCTCGCAACCGCGCGCGAGCTCCATCTCGAGCCCAGGCGGTGGCAGCAGCAGCCAGAACTCGCGCAACGGTCCTCCCAGCAAGGCCGATCCCAACGCCAACGCGTCAGGGTCCGGTAGCTTCGCGGCGATCGGCGCCGAGCGCACGATCGTCGCGGGGACCGACTCCCCGCCGCTTCCGGTTCCGGTCTACGTCCCCCCGCCGCCCGGCATGAGCACCACCGCGGTCTCGAGCATGTCGAGCAGCGTGGTCACACCGGCGGCCATGGCAGCATCGCCCGAGCCACAGAAGAAGAAGGGCATCGTCGTCGTGTTCGCCGCCCTCGGCGCGGTCGTCGTCATCGGCGGCCTCGCGATGATGCTCGGTCGCGCGAGCGTGTCGACGAACAGCGCCGCGAACAGTCCGCAGCCGCCGGCCACGGCAGCGACCACCGCAGCGACCGCAGCGGCAACGCCGACGCATGCGATCGCCTCGGCGACCACCCTTGCGGTCGTCGAGCCCACGACCACCGCGAGCGCTGCGCCGATCGCCAGCGCGGCACCGCCGCAGCTCCCGGCCACCGCGCTCCCGAAGCCCACGGCCACCATCAAGCCAATGGTCTCCGCCAAGCCCTCTGCCACCACGGCACCCCCGAGCTGCTCGCCGCCCTATACGATCGACGCCGACGGTCACAAGCACTACAAGCTCGAGTGCCTCTGATACGCGTACGCCGTCTCATGTGGCGCACGGGAGGGAGGATCGCGATGAGGGTCTACCAGAGGGTCATCGCGCGTCTGCTCGTCGCGACGCTTGCGCTTCCCACGGTGATGCTGGCGCCCTCCGTGGCCGCGGCTGCCGACAAGGCCGCGTGTGTCGCCGCGTCCGACTCCGCGCAGGGCCTTCGCAGCGCGATGAAACTCCGCGAGGCGCGAAAACAGCTGCTCGTCTGCGTGCAGGACGACTGCCCCGCGGTGGTGAAGAAGGACTGCGGCGACTGGCTCGCCGAGGTCGACAAGGCGATCCCCACCGTCGTCTTCCACGTCACCGATGCAACCGGCGGCGACGTCAGCGCGGTGAAAGTGCTCGTCGATGGCGCGGTGCTCGTCGACACGATCGATGGCAGCGCGGTCGCGATCGATCCAGGTGCGCACACCATCCGCTACGAAGGTCCAGGCGGCGAGGTGTTCGAGACCAAGGTGGTCATCCGCGAGGCCGAGAAGAACCGCGTCCTCGCCGTCTCGTTCGGAAAGGCGAAGGGCGGCGATGTCACCCCGCCTCCTCCACCCGCATCCGCAGGCGATCATCCCACACCGCACACGAGCGGCGTCCCCAGCTCCACCATCATTCTCGGTGGCTTCGGTGTGCTCGGAATCGCGGGCTTCGCCTACTTCGGTCTCACCGGCATCAACGATCGCAACAGACTGCGCGATCGATGTGCCCCCTATTGCGACAAGAGCGAGGAAAGCCCGGCGCGCACCAAGCTCGCGATCGCAGACGTCTCGCTGCTGGTGGGCGTCGTCTCGCTCGGTCTCGCCACCTACTTCTATCTCGCGCGTCCGGTCTCCAAGGATGCCGCGCCCGTCGCCACCACCGGCTCGTTCAGCGTCGACCTCGCGCCGCTCGCTGGTGGCGGGATCGCCTTCGCCGGAGGGCATTTCTGATGCGCACGCGTCTCGTCGTCGCGGCCTCGATCACCGCCGTCAGCCTGCTTGGCTTGCTCGCGAGCTGCAGCTTCACCACCTCCTTCGACGGAATCAGCGGGGCGACCCGACCCGTCGACGCCTTCGTTCCGGTCGATACCAACGTCGCTACCCCCGAGGTCGGGACGCCGGAGACGATCGCCGAGACCCCGCCGCCCGACGTGGGCAGCGAGGTCGGTGACGGTGGCGTTTCCGCGCAACCGCCGGTGCGTCCGCCCGGCCCCGCGGTTCCGGGCGGTGGCGCCTCGCGGACGTTGTGGGTTGGCGTGAAGCACTTCCACTTCGCGCACAGCAACGACGCGCTCAAGGTCCCCGGGGCATGGCAAGACTGGGGCTACGACATCGATCGCCTCTGCACCGGTGACATCGACAGCAAGCAGCCGGGCACCTGTATCCGTGCCGCAGCGGCTGCCGCCGAGACGGTGAAAGACGGCAAGGACTGCCGCGACAACAACTTCGGCTCGCAGATCATCACCCAGCTCAACAGCTACAACGACAAGTTCGAGAACGACACGAACACCGGCCTCGCCGAGGGCACCTCCGCGTGGCTCCTCGCGCTCGACGACCTCGGCGACACCGTCGACGATCCGTACGTGCCAGGCCGGCTCTATCTCGCGAGCCAGTCCCCCACGCGACCCGCATGGGACGGTACCGACAGCCGCGAGCTCCTACCTTCGTCGGTCGTCGGCGGTGACATCGACAAGGCGGTCGTCACCTTCCCCAAGGGCTACCTGAAGAACAACGTCTGGGTCTCCGGCGAGCCGCTCGATTTCGAGATCTCCATCCCGCTCGGTCGCTCGGGCGCGCTGATGCCGATGAAGGTCGCGCAGGCGGTGATCGCCATGCGGGTCAGCGATGCGCACAGCAGCATCGTCGATGGCACCGGGGTCTTCGCCGGCGCGATCGCGCCCGCCACCACCCAGGCATTCCTCGATCCCTTCATGATCACGCAGACGACGCACTGCCCAGGCACCGCCGAGTACGCGATTTTCATGAAGAAGATCACCGCCTACGTCGACGTGGTCATCGGCGCACCGAATTTGCAGGATCCGAAGAAGAGCTGCGACGGCATCTCGTTCGGCATCGGCATCAACCTCGCGCCGGTCGCACGACCGCTGAAGCTCGGTCCGCCGCTTTCACCACCCGTCTGCGGCGCCACCGACGCGGCCGTCGACACGGGCGCGAGCGACTAGCCCGTCCGGAATGCCCGGGGTCGGAACGATCTCTGAGCGCAGAGCCGCTCTACGAGTACGTGCACGGCCGACGGGCTCGCGTCGGAGACGTCCACGTGGGATCCAGCACCCGAGCACCCGAGCAAACAGGCGCTCGCGAGCGCTGCACGATGGAACTGCATCCCAACCTCCGGAAGAGGAAGAGATCGAGGCTGCCAGCCGACGCGACCACGTGGGTCCCGATGTTCCGGACTACGGTTTCGGCGGTATTGGGGGACACGACTGCGCGAACCAGTGCGTGCAAGCGGCCTCTGCCGCGGCCGCGATCTTCTTCGGGTCGGCATCGCTGCGACGAGCGAGGGCCTCGCACGCGCGCGGCTCGACGTACTCGTCTTCGAGACACGCCTTGCGGAGCAGCGCCTCGGCCTGCGCTCCATCCTGCGCGACGCCGCGTCCTTCGTCGTGCGCGAGCGCGAGCCGATAGCAGGCGAAGGTGTTGTCCTCCTTCTTCTTCGCGCAGGCCTCCTCGAGCGTCGCGAGCGCGCGCTTCTCGGCGTCCTTCTCGGGCTTGCCATCGAGGATCAACGCGGCGATGCGCGCGCACGCCTGCTTGTCGCCGCTGTCGCAGCGCGGCTGCATCAGTCCGCGGGCGCGCTCTCGATCGAGGTGTCCGGCGCTCTCGTCTCCGAGGTAGGTCGCGAGGACGGCGCACGCCTCGGCCTGCTCCTCGGCGTCGTCCCGCTTCTCGGCGTCGCCGACCTTGCGGGGCGCGGTGCACGCGCGATCGAGGTACGCGAAGGCGAACGTGCGCTCCGTCGGGACGCCGCGGTCGAGCGCGTACCCGGCTTCGAGGCACGACGTGCGGTTGCCGCGCGCGCACGCGCCTTCGACGACGCGAAACGCGCGCTCGCGTGACTTGGGCGTGAGCGCCAGAGCCGCGGTACGGCACCACGCGGTGAACCCGTGCTCGCACGTGAGCTCGTCGCTGTCGGCGAACTCGAGCCCTGGCGACGTGCGCGTCCAGGACACGCGCCGGAGATCGTTCGCGAGGACCAGCGTCAACCGACGCGCGATCGTGCGCTGCGCCGTCGGGTGTTGGACGGTGAAGGCGAGCGTGCCGTCGGCGAGGCGGTGGATGCTCCGACCGACGCGGTGTAGACCGAGACAACCAGCGGGCCCGCAGAGCTCGCTCTTGTCGCGCTTCAGGGCGCGGTCGATGTCCTCGCGCAGCACGATCTTCGAGCCGCGCACGACGAGGAGCTGCTTGTGATCGCCGGCGACGAACGTCTCGTCGTCGAGGAGCACCACGTCCCAGCGCACCTTCGTCGCGAGCTCCGCGGGCAGCGCCACCGTCCTCATGGCGGTGGGCGTGACGACGCACATCGATCCCGCGGCTCCGTCCTCGCAGGTGCCGGAGAGCGCGAGCCGGTCGACGGTGGCATCGAGAACGCGGCGGCGCGTGAGCTTCTGCACCTCCGCGCCACGCCGCAGCGACATCCCCTCTAGCGCGAGGCAGAGCGTCGTTCCCCCGCGGAGCTCGTAGCCGAGGACGCAGTCGCTGCGTCGTGCGGGCTCGAGCGGCGGCGCCATCACCCGCGCGACGACGGCGGGCGACCGGCGGATCACGCGACGATGACGGCATCCCGCGGAGTACGCCGCGAGCAACAGCAGCGAGAAGACCGACCAACGAGACATCAATGTTTCCTGTTCAGAACGAGCCGACGA
>JBKJQC010001152.1:0-5393 GCA_046593995.1 Polyangiales bacterium | reverse complement strand
ACGACGTGTCGGAGACGATCGGCAGACTCTCGAACCTCCGTGCCTCCGTGCCTCCGTGTTCAATCCGATCTGCGGCGGGGCAATCGAGAATCACGCTCGGTCATTTAGGGTCTAGGGCGGTCTAGGGCCCGAGACGAGAGACGTCGCTGCTCGCGCGTGCCTCGGTCCAGAGGCTAGGCGGACGAGTCAAGGGACGAACTGTCTGCAGAGATCGGGGTCGAATTCCAGACCGTCGTAGGGCGGCGCGGTCGGGGTCGGGATCACGTCGGTGTCCTCGTCGATCGAGAGGAGGAACGCGATCATCTGCCGCCGCTTGACCACGTCCCACGTGAGGTTCGGGTTCAGCGCGCTGTGGTGGGAAGCGAAGATGTCGGAGAGGAGCTCTTCGAGCGTGCGCGCGTTCCCGGCATGGAAGTACGGTGCACCCGCCCCGACGCCGAGCAGTGACGGGATGTTGTATCCGGTCCCGCCCTGCGCCGCGGTGGTCCCGAGCCTGCTGGTCCGCGACTCGACGATCTCCGCCCCAGTCCAGCCAGGCGGACGTACGCCGAGGAAGGGGCTCGTGGTCGACGGGGGGAACGTCCCGACCGCGCGAAGGATGCACTGGATTTGATCGTTGAACGCCGTCGGGTTCGGTGCTCGATATGACGCCATCCGCACCGGCCCGCTCGCGTACTGCAGAGGAGGGTTGAGGCTCACGGGCATGTAGATCGAGGCCTTGTAGCTCGTGGTGACGAGCTTGCCGGTGAAGCGATCACCGTTCGCTGCGTTCGGTGCATAGAACACGTTCGACAGGGTCCATTGCGCGCCGCCATGGCACGCGTGACACTTCCCGCCGTCGCGGAAGACGGTGCGCCCCGCGGCAACGTCGGATTCCGAGAGCGTCGCAGGCCTCCGGGGCGCGCGAATCGCGGCGATGAACGCGTCGACCTCGCTCCAGTCCGTGAGCGCGCTCTGCACCGTGCCGCCGCCGGCCTTTGCCACGCCGGGCGACACGATGGCCGCGCTCGAATGGTTCAGGCCGTCGTGGTGACTCGCCGTGCCGATCTGTCCGCCAGTGGCCTGCGCGCACGGCGAGCCCGCGTCCGTCGCCTGCGAGGGGACGCAGTCGAACACGATGCGGTCGTCGACCGACGGAGCAGCGGCGCTCGCGGCATGGACCAGCGCGCCGACGCCGCCGGAGACGGTGCGCGCGGTCGTCTCGAAGTCGTGCACCTCGTCGGCGATCGCCGTCCACCCGAGGATCCTCCGGCGTGAAGGATCCTTCGGATCGTAAGTGCCGTCGAGGGAAGTCGATTGTCTCGGGCCGCGCGCGAACATCCACGTGACGCCGTCGGAGAGACCATCCGGGTGGCAGCTCGCGCACGAGCTCCACGCCTGGCCCTGGTGCGACCAACGCGACAGGCCCGTGGTGAACGCGCGCTTTCCGCGCGACACCGGCGTCGCGACGAACGCGCTCTCGCCGAGGGATGCCGTCACCACGATCGACTCGGTCGACAGCGAGACCAGCGCGACGTTTCGCTGGTTCTCGTTCGTGACGACGGCGAGGCTCCCGGCGACCGCGATCCCGTTCGGCAGGCTGCCGCTCGGCGAGAGGGAGACATACGCGTTCCCCGACGTCCCGACCGCCTTGCGCGAGCCGTCGTCGTTCCACTCCACGCGAAACACGGCGTCCGAGCCGTACGCGGAGAGATACGCGACGTGCCCGAGCGGACCGAACGCGAGATCGGAGACGAGGAGCGGCATGCGTCGCGTTGCATCGTCGGCGACCGCGCGAGACTCGTAGAGGGCGCGCCACTCCTTCGTCAGGAGGAGCGTCTCCCCGGGTGCAGGTGCGGGCGAAGTGCTCACGTCGCGAACGACGAAGAGCACGGCGTGGACGTGGGTCTTTGCGGTCTCGGCCGAAGCGCTCCCCGTCGATCCGATCGGGCCGCGCGGCGAGGTGCAGACGCCGCTCACGTACAAGCGCGACCCGTGCAGTGCCACGGGCCCGAGCTGGTTCGGGAAACAGCCCGTCGAAGCGCCGGCGGAGTCCGCGAAGCCGGTGTCCGTGACCGGCGCGAGCGAGACGACGGAGACGAGACCCGTGGCCTCGCTCGCCACGTAGACCAGACCCTGTTTACCGACGTCTTGTTGTTCGTAGAGATCGGCCGGGAGCCCTCCGAGCCGACCCTGCCCATAGAACTCCGTCACGAGCACCGTCTCGTCATCGTCGTCCGCGTCGCCGTCGTTCGTGACCACGACCGCGCGAGGGTGGGCGAGACCCGGGCGGGCCGTCGTCGCCGAGACCGACGTGCCGAGCGCGCCCGTGCCCGCGAGCGGTGCGTTCAGGTCGATCGTCCGCGTCACGGCGAGGCTGCTCGTGGCGAGCACCGAGACCGTCCCTTCGGCGAAGTTCGCGACGTAGAGGCGCGTGCCGTTCGGCGAGATCGCGAGACCGGTCGGCTCCGATCCAGTGGTGCCCATCGTCGCATCGATCGTTGGCGACGAGCGGAGCGTCGTGATGCGGACGACCTTCTGACTGCGACGGAGGATCACGAACGCGGTGTCGTCGTCGTTGCCGAGGACGACGCTCCACGGCTCGCCCGGCAGCGACAGCGTGACCCTGCGAGTGAGGGACGGCGTCGCCGGCGCGAGGTCGAGGATGGAGACCGACTGACCGTCCCGATCGACGGCGACAGCGAGCCTCTGATCGGCGCTGACGACGATCGTGCCAGCCTGCGTAGGCGTGGTCCTCACGCTGACCGCGGCGTCTGCGGCGTCCGCCCGCGCGTCCGTGGCCGCGTCCGCTTCGGTCTCGTTCGACGCCGTATCTCGCGCGTCTGCTACGAGCAGCGTGTCGCCGCCGGTGTCTCCGACCGATGCGTCGAGGCCGAGATCGGAAGCCGACGCGTCGCTGTCGACGACCGTCGAGTCGGGGTCGTCGGTGTCTGCGACGATGGTCTCCGCGCCGGTATCGGCGAGACCCGTATCGGCGAGACCCGTATCGGCGAGACCCTCCGCGAGATCGGTGTCCGTGGCCGCAGCATCGAGGGAGGCATCGATGCCGACGTCTTCCACGGGGGGCTCTTCCGCGGAGGACTCGCCGCTACAGCCGACGCACACGACCAGCGCCCAGAGATGGCGACCGCGCATGCGCCCATGGTAGCGCAGACCATCAGCGAGACGCCGTCGCGCGCCGCCACGCCGAGGCGATCGGTCCGCTCGAGGCGTGCGTCAGCGTCCATGTGTGCGCGCAACCTGGTCGAAGTCATGCCCTCGCGCCCGTGTTCGCCCGGAAATGGCCGAGAAACCGCTCCACGCCTCGATTTCGGTTCGAATCGAGACGGGCGCCCTCCTCACCTCGAACGGATAGCCTCGGTCTGCGATGAAGCACGCAGCCGATCTGTTCGGGTTCGAAGGACGCGTGCGGCGCACGCAGTACGTGGTCGCGGGGATCCTCCTCTTCTTCGCGAAGTACGCCATCGACCTCGCGATCGCGATGCGCTGGAAGCAGCCGTGGACGGTCCTCGCGTACGTGTCGCCGCGCCTCAATCCTGTGTGGAGCGGCGCCGAGCCGAAGGTCGGGTTCGTCGCGATGCTGTTCCTCTTCGCGATCCCGTTCGCGTGGATGGGGGTTTCGCTCTCGGTGCGCCGTCTCCGCGACATGGGCGTGCACCCGTTCTGGTCGGGGCTGTTCTTCCTGCCCTTCCTCCACTTCGCCTTCTTCTTCGTGCTCGCGATCGCGCCCTCGCGCGCCGCCCCGGAGTCCGCCCCGAGCGACGCGCCGGACGCCTACCGCGGGGAGCCGCCCCCCCCGTCGCGGCCGATGGGTTGGCTGCAGCGGACGATCCCGCGCACGGAGACCGGCGCGTTCGTGTTCGGCGTCCTCGCGAGCCTCGGGCTCGGGCTCGTGTGCTTCGTGATCACGACGAAGATCAATCACGTCCTCGGCGGGTGGCTCTTCGTCGGCGTGCCTTTCGGGATGGGGTTCCTCACTGCGTTCTCGACCACGTACGGCGGACGCGCCAAGCTCCCCACCGCGATCGCGTACTCGCTCGCCACCCAGGCGCTCGCGATGATCGTGCTCGTCGCGCTCGCGTGGGAGGGCATCGCGTGCATCGTCATGGCGGGGCCGATCCTCGCCGGCATGACCGCCCTCGGCGCGACGGTCGGCCACTTCTCGGCGCGCTCGTCGGCTCCGCGCATCTTCGGCAACGCGCCCTACGCGATTGTGCTGCTCCCCGCGCTCGTCGCGAAGGAAGCGAACACCCCGCCGGAGCCGACCGATTTCTCGGTGGTCTCGGAGGTGACGATCGCCGCGCCCGCCGACGTCGTGTTTCGTAACGTGGTCTCGTTCCCGCCGATCCCCACCCCCGCTGCGCCGATCTTCGCGGTGGTGGCGATGCCGCTCGAGGCGAAGATCGACGGCACGGATCCGGGCGCGACGCGGCGCTGCGTGTTCACCAACGGGACGTTCGTCGAGCCGATTCAGGTGTGGGACGCGCCGCGAGAGCTCACGTTCACCGTGAAGGAGCAGCCCGGAAACCTCGACCCCTACCTCGACGTGCACAAGGGACAGTTCCTCCTCGTGCAGCACGCCAACGGGACGACCACGCTGCGCGGCACGACCTGGTATCGCCTGAAGGTGCACCCGGCTTCGTACTGGCGCGGCTGGGCGAACACGTTCCTCCACGCGATCCACCTCCGCGTGCTCGATCACGTGAAGGAGATCTCGGAGCATCCGGAGCGACCGGTCCCGCCGCCAGCGCCGATCCCGGGCTGGATCGAGACCGCGCACTCGACCTGCAACTGCACGACGGTCTCACCGGGCAGCCCGCGCCCGCAGCACTGAGGACCCGCGCGAGATGGACGATTCGATCGACGGCGTGACGCTGTACACCGCCTTCGTCTTCACCGTGGTCGATCAATGCCGCGGGATGGAGAAGCTCTGCGCGCCGATGTTCGAGCTCGTGCGCGATCTCGATCGCCGCGCGCCGAAGACCCCGGTGTCGATCGGCGTCTACAACGACGTGTGCGGATGGATCGAGGAGAACCTCGGCGCCGCGAGCGTGCGCGCTGCCGGCGCGGCGATCGGCCGCGCCGCGTTCGATCGCATGCGCAAGGACGGCGAGCTCTCCCCCGACGACGGCCCCGTCGAGGCGTTGCGCAGCCTCGCGCGCACCGTGCTCGTGACGGTGCAGGATCCGAAGCGCCGTGGTTGGGAGCTCCTCGACGCGTCGGACGGACGCGTGGTCGCCCGCAAGACGCAGACCTTCAACTGCGTCATGCAAGAGGGCGTGCTGCTCTCGATCGTCGAAGGCACCGGCGCGCTGATGCCGCGCGTCGATCACTTCCACTGCACCCGCCGCGGCGACCCCTTCTGCGAGTACGAGATCCGCTGGCTGCCGAAG
>JBKJQC010001038.1:0-16387 GCA_046593995.1 Polyangiales bacterium | reverse complement strand
GGTCGATGCGAGGAGCGTTCGGAGGAGGGTCAATCGAGTCCATACAGTCTCCTGAATGCCGCGCGGAAGCGGTCGAGCGCGCGTTCCCGGCGCTTTCGCAGCGTCGCGCCGGTCACGTTCGCGGCCTCTTCTTTGAACGTCGCGAGCAGCGTCTCGCGATCGGTCTCGGACAGCGTCCCGAGGACTTCGACGGCAGCGCGCGTGAGATCCCTGACGACGAGATCTTCCTCGCCTTCGGTCGTCGGCTCCGCTGCGGTGTCTGCTGCGACTTCACGCCGACGCCATTTGCGGCGCGCGAGCGTGCGACATTCCCAAGCGGCGATCGCCATTGCCCATGGCAGGGCGGGCCGCTGCGGATCGTAGTCGCTCGCTCGCTCGAGAATCTTCTGCATCGCCTCCTGCGCGGCATCGGCTGCATCCGCCTCGTCCTTCAAGGTCGCCTTGCACATGCGGAGGATGGGCGACCACAGCGCGGCGAAGACCGGCGTGAATGCGCTGCGGTCGCCATCGGCAAGGCAGGCCATGAGCGAGTCGAGTGCAGGGTTCTGCGAAGAGCTCATCGAGTGGCGCGATCGTGCCGGAACGCGCGGCAGACTCTACGGCATCAACGCACCAGCAGCTGGGCACGGCGAAGGATTTCCTTCCCGTCGGTCGCGTTGCGGCCGATGAGCCGGACGACGAATCCTGCGCCACCCGAGTGGACATCGACCTGCAGGCTGTCTGCGTCGAGGGGGCAGTCCGGCATCGAGACGCCGCCCTGCATGGCGAGCACGTCGCGCCGGACCTCGGATCGCAGCCATTCGGCCGTGAGGCCGGGCTCCGCGGCAACGTAGAGCTCCGCACCGCGGGTGCGTAGGACCACGACTTTGCCCGAGCGCTCTTCGACTTTGTAAGCCTCGGCGGAGAGCACGTGATGACGGCGCAACGCGCACGGCACCGTCTTCGCGGCGCCTTCGTCGGCGAAGGAGGCGGCCGGGACGAGCACAGAAACACCGAGCACTGCAGCGACGACGAAAGATCGGAGCGACATCGAATTCCTCCTGCGGTTGGGCGGGCGATCTGCCCGCGTCCATCCAGCTAGGCCGCTCGGCGCCAAAGCGTGACAGGAAAAATCATCTCGCTGGGATCGCGACCGCCGCGCTCGCGGTTGCCGGGCAGCTTGGGGCGCTCAGTGCGCGTGCGCGTGCTTCGCGTCGCAGCATTCGCCCGGTCGGATCAGCGCGCCGAACGCGAGCGTCAGCAGGACCAGCATGCCGAGCACCACGAACATTGGTTTCATCGCTCGCATCGCTCTACTGGAACCTGGCACCCGGAACGCAAGAAGCAAGGGCATCCCCTGGTCGGCCTTGGTCGCGTCGGCATCGCTCAGCGCGGTGCATCGGCGAAGCGCTGCATGATGCGCGTGATCTCGGGGACGTGCGCGTCGACGAAGCGTCCGACCCAGGGCTCGCGCGTTCCCACCGTCCGTGGGTCGCCATCGTCGAGGCCGCCCTTGCCGTAGATCGCGGACACGTCGGTCATCGACGCGAGCGTTCCGCCGTGGCCATACGGACCGGTCAGGTTGATGCCGCGCAGCGTCGGCGTCTTGAACGCGCCGAGCGTCCACGCACCGATCGCGGGCTTCTTCCTCGAGAGCGGGCGGTCGCGTGCGTCGGCCGCGCCGGCGTCGATGGTCGACGGAGTCGCCGTCGAATCGGGTACGTCCGTCGCGGCAGCCGAGGGCGAGTAGGGCGACGAGAGCGGCGTGCGAGACGGGACGCATGAGCGCTACCGGTAGCACTTCCGATCAGCAGTCGCTGCTGATCATGGAACCTTCCGCGCGACACGTAGCGGCGCGCGTACTCGGTACGCCTCGCAGCGATGAGTGACCGCGCCGGTCACACTTTTGCGGCCCGCTCGGGCCGCATGTCGTGGCGGCTTGGTGCTACCGTCCGAGCAATGGTCCCGCGCACGTCGCTCGCACTGTTCGCTGCAACCGCTGCCGTCGCATGCTTCGTTGGTTGCTCGTCGACGCCGAACGCTGATTCGCGCGCGAGCACCGACGCGGGGGGCGACACGCGCGGCACCGGGGGCGACACCGCGGTCGCTCCGCCCTGCTCCGATTTGTCCGAGGATTCAGCTGCGCAGTGCGTGGAGACGGTCAGCGGGAAGGCGATCGACACCGCCGGCGCGCCGATCGCGAACAAGGTCGTCTCCATTTGCGGGACCGTCTGCTTCTTTGCGCAGACTGGCGCCGATGGAACGTTCGTCGCGAAGGTCGGCACCTTCATCAACGTTGCGAACTTCGCGGCGTACGTGCACGGTCGTCCCGAGTACATCGGGCTCTTCGAGAAGCTCCCGCTCGGCCCGACTCGCAACATCGTCCTGACCGCGCCGATGATCCTGCCGATCCCACCGGCGATGGGCCCGAGGATCCCCATCGACGCGGCCTCGCGGACAATCTTGTCGGAGGCCTCGGTATCGTCCGGCGACGTTACGTTGACGTTCCCTGCGGGCACCGCCGTCGAGCTCGACCTCGAGGACATGGAGCTCAAGGAGAAGGGCGACGAGCTCCGCATCGTCAAGGTTGCCGCGAAGGACACGCCAACGTTCGCCAACGCAAGCCCTCCGGCGCTCCTCTACGGCGCGATGCCGTTCGACGCGAAGTTTTCCAAGAAGGTCGCCGTGACGATCGCGAGCGACGGCGGCCTCGCGGAAGGCACCGCAGTCGAGATCTTCGCGCTCGGCAGCGACTTCGTGAAGCTGCGCACGGCCGGCAAAGCCGTGGTGCTCGCGACCGGAAAGGTCGTCGGCGGAAAGATCCAGACCGACCCCGGTGAGGGCATCACGCTGCTCACCTGGATCGGTGTTCGCCCCAAGTCATGACGTGGCCGTTGCCTGGAAAGCGAGGTAGAAAGTGATCATGCATCGTCTGTTCATCGCACTGTCTGTCGTGCCGCTGATGAGTTGCGGCTCGAGCTCGCCGGCCGCGCCCGCGCCCGCGCCCGCGCCCGGGGACGAGACAGGGGTCGCGGTGGAAGATGCCGCGCCGACCGAGGACGTCGCGCAGGCGGCGTGCGGCCTGAACGTGGGAGACATCCTCTGTGATCTCCCGCTCGAGGGTCACATCCGCGATGGTGTGGCGACCGGCCTCTCGACCGAGGCGCCGTACGTCTCGGCGAAACTGTCCGAAATCGTGGCGCAGGGAACGCAGAAATACGCGTTCGTCTGGACGTCTGCATTCTGGTGAGGACTCTGCCGCTCGGCCACCAGTTCGGTGGCCTCGGAATACGCCGCGCTGATGGGCAAGGCGATGTTCGTGAACGTGGTGATCGAAGGGAGGACGCCCGACGACCCGGCCACGAAGGGGCAGGTCGGCCTGTGGGCGAGCGGCTTGAAGCTGCCTTTCACGGTGATGCGTGATCCTGACGGCGCACAGTTCAACGCCAAGAAGACGCTCGGCGTGAAGATGAACACCTATATCGTCGAGCGCACGACGATGAAGATCGTCGCCAAGGGCAAGCCGCCGAGCATCACCGAGGCCGAGATGATCCCGAAGCTGAAGGCGCTGCCGGACTGACCGGATCGCCCGCGACTCGCGGCCGCGTCACTTCACGACACGGATCTCCGACATCATCCCGCGCTCCGAGTGCTCGGGGATGTGGCAGTGGTACATCCAGCGGCCAGGCTCCTCGTCGAACCTCGCGACGATGGTGACGCTGAACCGCTGCGAACCGTGACCGAGTCCTTCTGCGCCTGCGCCATCAGCTCCGTACGCAGCGAGAACGGCTTCCTGACCGGCTCGTAGAGATCGTCGCTGTCGACGATCTGAAAGAAGAAACTATCGTGGTGCTCGGGAGGTAGCGTGTACCCCTCGGGACCGCCCTGGTACCCTGATCGAACTCGATCAGCGACGGTTCCCCGTCGGGCACCGGGATCCGGAGCGCACGTAGGGGCTCGTCGCCGGCCGAGGTCACGCCGACGGGGGTGATCTGTGAGGGCCGCGTCGAATACGACAAGAACCCGGATCCGAACGTCTTCGAGATAGGGTGTTCTTGTTCGACACGAGAGCGACGTTACCCAACGCCCGCGTCCACCGCGAGAGGGTCGGCTGCGGCACCCCGACTTCCTCTGCGAGCGCCGTCGCAGTTGGACCGTTCGGCAGCAACAGGCGCTGCACCATCTTCCTCTTGAATGATTCAGTTCAGAGTATGTTCGCACGGAGAGAGTCCTTCTCCGCCCCGGTGGTGGTGCCTACGTCTCCGCGATCAGGCGATCGGGGGAGGCGACAACTACTCTGACACAAGGGCGGGGCCGTTGCCTGGAAATCGAGGTACAAAGTGATCGTGCACCGTCGGTTCATCGCACTGTCTGTCGTGCCGCTGATGAGTTGCGGCTCGAGCGCGCCGACCGCGCTCGGGGACGACACAGGGGTCGCGGTGGAGGACACCGCGCCGACCGAGGACGTCGCGCAGAAGGCGTGCGGCACCAACGTCGGAGACATCCTCTGTGATCTCCCGCTCGAGGGTTACATCCGCGATGGTGTGGCGACCGGCCTCTCGACCGAGGCGCCGTACGCCTCGGCGAAGCTGTCCGAGCTCGTCGCGCAGGGAACGCAGAAATACGCGTTCGTCTGGACGTCTGCATACTGGTGCGCCCCCTGCCGCTCGGCCACCAGTTCGGTGGCCTCGGAATACGCCTCGCTGATGGGCAAGGCGATGTTCGTGAACGTGCTGGTCGAAGGGACGACGCCCGACAACCCGGCCACGAAGGGGCAGGTCGGCCAGTGGGCGAGCTACTTGAAGCTGCCTTTCGCGGTGATCCGTGATCCTGACGGCGCACAGTTCAACGCCAAGAAGACGCTCGGCGCGAAGCTGAACACGTATATCGTCGAGCGCACGACGATGAAGATCGTCGTCAAGGGCGAGCCGCCGAGCATCACCGAGCGCGAGATGATCCCGAAGCTGAAGGCGCTGCCGGACTGACTGAGTCGCGCCGCGACTCGGGCCGCGTCACTTCACGACACGAATCTCCGACATCATCCCGCGCTCCGAGTGCTCGGGGATGTGGCAGTGGTACATCCAGCGGCCCGGCTCCTCGTCGAACCTCGCGACGATGGTGACGCTGAAGCCGCTGCGAACCGTGAGCGAGTCCTTCTGCGCCTGCCCCATCAGCTCCGTGCGCAGCGAGAACGGCTTCCTCACCGGATCGTAGAGATCGTCGCTGTCGACGATCTGAAAGAAGAAGCCATGCAGATGGAAGACGTGGATCTGGTGGCTGACGTTGTGGATCTTGAACTTCTTGGTCTCACCGAGCTTGACCTCGATGGGCGGGATGTCGGCGCCCGCCTTCTTGTTGATGACGAAGATCGGATCGCCGTCCTTACCGAGAATCGGATCGTGCTGCTCGGGAGGTAGCGTGTACCCCTCGGGACCGCCCTGGGTACCCTGATCGAACTCGATCAACGACGGTTCGCCCTCGGGCACGGGGATCCGAGCTACCCCGACGCCAGGCAGCGCGTCAGGCAGCGCACGGCCCGTGACGCTCGATCCGATCTTCATCTCGAGCACGGTCACCGCAGGCTGAGGCGCATCGTCTTCCGCCCGCTCGAACGCGTCGCTCTTCAACGGTAGCTGCTTGCCAACCGCGGCGTTCGGGATGAGCAAGGCGTCGTAGCGCTCCGAGGGACCGATCAGGATGTGCGTCGCGTCGTACGGCTTCTCGAAGAGGCTGCCGTCCGTCCCGATGACCCGGAACGTGTGACCGGGAACGGTTAGGTTGAAGTAGCGAAGGTTCGCGGTGTTGAGGAACCGGAAGCGGTGGACCGCTCCCGACTGCAGCGTGAGGCTCCGGTCGGTTCTTCCGTTGACGAGCAGCGTCTCGCTCCATCGTCCGTGCAGCTTCAAATCGAGCGGCAGCTGTGCGTAGTCGTCGAGATCCGGCGGGAGCGCGCCATCCGCTAGCAACCTGATGTCGTCGAGCACCAAGACGTGCTCGTGGTCGACGCGGGGCTCCTTGGGTCCGCGCACGCGGATCACGCCGTACAACCCTCGCTCGATCTGCGAGTCCGAACGATGGTGCGGATGAAACCAGTAGAGGCCGGGATCGCGAACGACGAAGGAGTACTCGAACGCGCCGCCCGTCATCACGGGGTTCTGCACGACCGCCGCGCCGTCCATCGCGTTCGGGAGGCGGAGTCCGTGCCAGTGGATCGTGGTGTGCTGCGGTAGCTCGTTCTTGAAGTGGATGACGAGACGGGTGCCGACCGCGACGTCGATGAAGGGACCGGGGACCGTTCCATTGTAGGTCCACGCGGCGGTCTTCTTGCCCGGCGTGAGCTCCACGGTCGCGACCTCCGCGACGAGGTCCATCTCGAAGACGTTCGGATCCGGGTTCTTGTCGACGGCCGCCACGATGCCGGGGTTGTCGTCGACGACCGGGGGCTCCTCATCACGCGTGCGGCAGCTCGACCCCATGGCCACGACAACCGCGAAGAACACAGCGACGCTGCGGAGCCACATCAGGCGCATCTCCCGATTCTGGCACGGCGCGCCTTCCCTCGCAGCGTGACCGCGGCGGTCACACAGAGCAGCGCGTCAGTACCGCACGATGAGCTCGCTACGCGCGCCGGCGAGCGCGGGGAAGAAGCGGCAGACGCCACTGACGCACTTGAGCGCGGCGCGTTGCTCGCCGAACAGGAAGCGCAGCATCACCGCATCGCTGAACTTGATCTGCCCGCCGACGTTCAGGAAGTGCTGCACGTCATCGGTCGGAAGGAACCGAAGCGCGCGTAGGGGATCGTCGCCGGCCGAGGTCACGCCGACGGGGGTGATCTGCGAGGGCCGCGTCGAATACTCATGGCCGAGAACCGCGGAATACTTCGACGCGTACTTCAGCGCGACGTACGTCTGTCCTTCACGCCACTGCTCGAGGTTCAAGTACCGATTGCGGTGCCACGCGTCGACCTCGAGCGACCAAAACCCCGAGAGGACCTTGCTGCCGTTGGCCTGGATCCAGCCCTCGCGGTAGTAGCTGCTGCCATCGGCGCGGTTCTCGCGACGCGTGCCCATCATGACCGTGACGTACGAAGCGTCGCGCGCCGATCGGAGATCGAACCCGACATACAGGTCCGTGATGTCACGCCGCTCGGTGACCTCGCTCACTGGCGAGATTCCGAGCGTCGGCTCCGCGCCGCAGCCCTGCTGCCAGTTCGCGAAGCGACCGACGGATGCAAACAGCGCGTAGGTCTTCAGGGGCTTCACGTCGAAGCGAACGCGCCCCCCGCTCGTGCAAGAGTTGTCGAAGAGCGAGTCCTGCGTGATCAATTCGACCGTAGGGTTCGCCGTGTACTGAACCGCCTGGAAGGCGAAGTACCGCGACTTGTCGGCGTTGAGCCTGGCCGGATTCATGTGTCGATAGTGTTTGCCCTCGACCGAGGTGGTGAGGATGCCGGCGGTGTAACTCAGCGCCGTGTACGCCGCATATCCGCCGGTCGTCGTCTCGTTGCGCTCCGGGAACGGAACGCGCCGTTGCAACGCGATCTCCGAGTAGAGGTTGAGTGGGAGCGCGTCCGAAATCTTCGGGATCGAGACGTTCGCACCGAAACCGGTCACGTCGCGCACGAACGACGGATCGTCGGTGAACAAATCGTCGCGTCGTCGGATGTTTGCTCCGTGTACGCCGATCGTCGCGCGTTGGATCCGCGCTTCGGCGCGAAGCCCGAGGATCGCGTCGCGGCTCCACGTCTGGGTCCACGGGTCCACCACGCGATCGCAGTACGTCTTGCCAAGCGGCTTGTCCGGCTCGAGCACTTCGGATTGGCACCGATTCGGAGCGTCGGCGAGCTTGTACCCGGTGGCATCGTCGACGCGGGTGGGATTGGACAGCCCGAGCACGCCCGTCAACGTGAACGGCCCGATGGCGCGCGCGACGACCTTCGCGCCCTGGATGGTCGTGTCCGCACCGATCTCGTCGAACTTGCGAACGTTGAGCACGAAGCCGCGGCCGAACGACGCGTACGCGTCACCGATGGTCAGCTCGAAGTTCGGTTTGACGTACGAGAGAAAATACTTCGACGGGTAAACCGACGGATCGCGCGGTCCTGGCACGTAGTTCCCCTCGACGAGGAACGTGTCGCGGTATCGATGCGGCAGCTGGCGTGCTGCGTCCCTCCGCTCCAAACGCGTGTAACCGTTCTCCTCCGTGAACTCGCCGAGGCGTGGCTCGCCCCAGTACTTGGCCGTGTCGAGACGGAGACCAAGCTGCCACGCGCGCCACACGGCGATCACGTTGAAGCGGTTGATCCACTCCGCGTAGTTGTCGTCGATCCGGCGCGTTGCGTTGAGGTTGTCGCCATGCCAGTTCACGAGAGACGTCTCGGTGACGTCGATGCGCACGGGTGAGCCCGCGAGCTTGCCGGCATCCGCCGCGTACGCGACCCGAACGCCCGACATCAGGACGACCGTGGCCGCCGCCGTCTTGAGACGCATCGTTCGGGCCGCCTACTTCATCGCCGCGTCGACGTCCTTCTCGAGCTGTACCTCGTCGCCGGGGTTGAAACCCTCGCGGCGCACCACGACTTTTCCGCGTCGATCGATGATGACGGTGTAGGGCGCCGCCCGCCGCGGGTTGTAGAGGCTCGTCGCGCGCGTTTCGGGATCGAGCAGGATCGGAAACGTGAACCCCTTGTTCTTCGCGAACGGAGCGACTTGCGCCTCGGTCTCGGGACCGTCGAGCGACACCGCGAGTACGACGAACCCGCCCGCCTTCTTCTTGTCGTAGAGCTTCTGGAGATGGACCATCTCGGCGACGCATGGCTTGCACCACGTCGCCCAGAAGTCGACGAGAATCGCTGACTTGCCGAGATAGTCGGAGAGCGCGACCTGCTTGCCCTCCACGTCCGTCAGCGTGAAGTCGGTCGCATCCGCGGTGCTCTTCGAGGGCGCGCCGGGCGCCGCGGCGGGCGACGGACCCGAGCTCGCGCACGCGCTCGCGCTCGCGCTCGCAGCCACGATGATCGAAGCAAGGGGTAGGAGTCGTTGCTGTCGTTGCATCACGGGCTGCAGGCTACGCCCATTTGGGCGTCGCCACAGCGTGACCGCCGCGGTCACACCCGCGCCGGTACCCATGGCGCACGAGGTTGTCGACACCGACTGCGCGAGGTAGACCGTGGAGGATGGATCCTCGCTGGCGCATCCTGTTCGTGGGGTCGATGGCGATCGACACTGGGTGCTCGTCGGAACCGGCCGGCAAGCCCGCGGCCGTCGGCGGCGTGACGGCGAGCGGCTCGTATCCCCCCGCGCCGTACGGTACCAACGTCGGGCAGGTCGTCGAGAACGGCACCTTTCGCGGCCGCAAGGGCGGCCTCGCGACGCCGCGCGAGACCTTCGACCTCGCGAGCTACTACGCGATGCGCACGGCGGGTAAGCGCTACCTGGTGCTGAACGTCGCCGCTTTCTGGTGCAGCCCCTGCAAAGAAGAAGCGAAGGAGATGCAATCGCGCGTCGTCCCGACGTACGGCCCGAAGGGCGTCGCGTTCCTGACGGTCATCCTCGAGGACGCGGCCCGCCAACCTGCGACCGACGCCAACGTCGACACGTGGATTCAGACCTACGGCCTTACCTTTCCCGTGGCGAACGACGAGGACGGGTACGTGACGCAGTTCTTCGACAAGAGCGCGATGCCGCTCAACATGATCCTCGATCTGCAGACGATGAAGATCGTCACGAAGGTGGTCGGCGCCGATCTACCGCGGATCACCGGCGACCTCGATCGCTTGCTCGGCGGATAGCGCACGCGAGCTACAGGCAGACCGCGTACGCGCACTTCCATCGATCGACCGACCACGCGCAGTAGCCGCGCTTGCCGCCGTCGACGCAATCGCTGTCGTCCACGCACGCGTCGCGCGCAGTGTGGCAGTAGTAGCCGACGACGCCATTCGACTCGCCGCAGGCGAGATCCCACGTCGGTGAGCAGAAGCCGCCGGGACCGCAGTCGGAGTCCACGCGACACTTGCCGGCGAGACAGATGTTGAACCCGCGCGCATCCTTCGCCGTCGTGCGACAGCTGCAGACGCCGCCCCCTGCGCACTCGGAATCGCTCGAGCACGCGTCCTTCTTGCAGGTGCAGATGTGCCTACCCTGCATGCAAATCGCGCCGTCCACGCACGTTGCACACGCCGAGCAGTCCGACGCTGGAGGCTCGGGCGCGCACGTCTGCGCGGCGACGCGATGGTTTTGGGGGACGCGCGCGGCGTCAGCTTCGGCCTTCTCGGGAGCCGACGCGCAGCCGACGGAAAACGCCAGGAGCAGTACGTACGGACGCACGGCTGGCTCAGTCGGCTGCGGCGTCAGGCGTCGCGGTGCCCACATCCGTGTCCGTGCCGGCGTCCCTCGCAAGTGGCGGCGCGCCGTTCTTCGTGAGGACCGAGCTCAGCGCGGGGATCGTGGTCGCATCCGGGTTCACGCCCTGGACGATGCGGTAGACCTTCATGTTGCGAGGATCGATGACGTAGTTGTAGGGAAGGCCGACGCTGCCTTCCGAGGGGAGCGTCTGCGACTCATCATCGAGGACGATGTCGAAGTTGAGCCGGTAGGCGGCGAGCCAACTGTCGACCGTAGGCTGCGTCGCGGGTTCCTTCCTGTTGTTCTGAATCATCGCGGTCGCGAATCGGGCGCCGCGTGCGCGATACAACCGATCGTACATGCCAGGGAGGATCTTCGCCTCCTCGCGGCAGGGCGGACACCATTGCGCCGACACGACCCAGTAGACGCCGTTGATTCCGCGCGTGCCGTCGGGATCGTAGTAGTCGATCATCGAGATGTCGGTCCACTCGCCCGTGCCGTCCTTGTAGCCCTTGAACGCGAAGTTGGGGAACGTCTCGCCGACCGTCAGGCCGTACGGCCCCTCGGGATACGTGAGCCACGGGGCGGTGTCCTCCGCCGCCGGCGCGGTGTCCGCGACGACGGGTACATCGTTCGGAGAGCTACAAGCCACGACGGTGAAGATGCACGCGACAACAGCGAGACGGGTCATGACCGGGTGTCCTCCGCGGCCTCGTCGTCCCATGAATTGCCTAGCTCGTCCACCTCTTGCGCGCGCGTCAGAATGTTCCGCGCACGCCGTGTGACCGGCTCGGTCACTCTGAGCGTCAGCAGTCACACGAGCCGACGAGTAACAGTGTGGGCGCGCCGGCCGTGTCGCTACGCCCGCTCGACGATGAGTTTCCCGCGCATCATGTTCATCCCGCACGTGAACGTGAACTCGCCATGCTCCGGAACCTCCCTCAACTGCCACGCGTCGTGTGGGTCGTTCTCGCGGTGACCTTCTTCAACCGCATCGGAACGATGGCATTGCCGTTCCTGGTGCTCTTTCTCACCACCCAGCGTGGACTCAGCGCCCCTGCAGCTGGGGCGCTCCTCGTCGCGTACGCAGGCGGTGCGGTCGTGGCCGGTCCGGCCTCGGGGTGGCTGACGTCACGATTCGGCGCACGGTCGGTCGTGGCAACCGCCCTCCTTGGCGCAGCGCTCGCGACCATGGCGGTTCCGTACGTTCCGAACGCCGCCGCGCTCACCGTCATCATGGCAGGATGGGGTCTTCTCGCGGAGAGCTTTCGCGCGCCGACGTACTTCGCGATCGCGGATGGGGTCGCGCCGGAACATCAGCGGCAATCGTTCGCGCTGCAGCGACTCGCGGTGAATCTCGGGATGGCCGTGGGGAGCGCACTCGGCGGCGTGCTCTGGTCGTTCGGACCGACCATGCTGTTCACCGTCGACGCGGCGACGTCGGTGTGCGCGTCGGCAGCTGCGCTCACCTTCTGGCCGCGCGCGGCTTCCAACGCGCCGCCACGACCCGCAGTCGTTTCGATTGGCGGAACCGCGTCCGCGTCCCACGCCCCGCTGATGCTGTTCCTGACGGCGATCGTGCTGATCGGGATGATGTTTCACCAGGCCACGTCGTCGATGTCACTGTGGCTCGTCGATCGGCAGGGGTTGTCGGCGCGATCATACGGAATGCTGCTGGCGCTCAACGGCGTCATCGTCGTCGTCCTCGAGCTGCCGCTCGCCGCGGCTCTTGCGCGCAGCAGCGCTCGGCGAAGCCTTGCTGTTGGCGCGGCGCTCCTCGGTGCGGGATTCGGCGCGCTCGCGGCCGCATCAACCTACGCCACGGCCGCGGTTGCCGTCCTGATTTGGACTGTCGGGGAGATCGTCGCGTTTCCCGCTGCAACGACGCGTGTCGCGGAGCTCGCACCGCCAGGGCAGCGCGCGCAGTACATGGGCCTGTACACAGGGTCATGGAGCGCCGCGCTCGGCTTGGGACCATGGCTCGGCACGATCTCACTGCACCATTTCGGGGAACGGCACTGGGCGCTCGTCGCGGCGACAGGGCTGTTGGCAGCGGCGCTCGCGCTCTGCGCCCGACCTCGGGCGGCAGCGCGTCGATTGGGCACTTCGTAGCTCCTTTGCACCTCGCGACTGCAACGAGCCACGGCGAGAGGCACGGACGCTGCGTGACCGCCTCGGTCACGGTTACGAGGAGCGCAGCGCAGTCGTCAGGTGCAGCCTCGAACCATCCCGTCCTCGCGCGTCCGCCGCGGTCGGGTGCAGATGTAGACGACGTCGCATCGCGACATCCGAAAGAGACCGCTTGCGGCAATCGCAGCTTCGAGCGCGCGGTCCAGCTCCTCGAAAAACTCCTCGGGCAGCGCATCCCGCTGCAGCGCCTCGCGTACGAAGGGCAGCGTCCGCACGTAGGCGACCATGAACTCCGCCCCGCGCACTCCGAGCTGCGGGTGGACCCGATCGACGAGATGCGCGTAGGTACAGTCGACGCGTCGCACGTCGAGGAACGCGTTGCTGAGGAACGCCTCGGCGTTGCTCGCGCAGAAGGGCAGCACGCGCGGCGAACCCGACGGCATGCCCGCGATCGAGAGACCGCGCTCGACCAAGCGTTGCCGGACCACTCCCAGCAACACGTACAGCTCGCGCATGTGGACGTCCTCGGCGACGGTCGTCACGATCGCGACGCCGTCGTCGCGGAGGACACGCGCGAGCTCCGAGACTGCCCGGGCGATGGTGTCCGGCGCGCCGCACCAGTGCAACACGTGCGTCGCGATCGCGCGAACGAAGCTCGATGGCCGCTGTGGCAACGCTGTCGCGTCGGCGGTGACGATCTCGACCCCCGGTCGGCCGAGCAGCGCGTGCGTCCGGCATCGTGTGACGAGCTCCGGGTCGAAGTCCGTGATCACCAGACGCCCGGCCGCCGTCGTGGCCTCGACGAGTTGCTCACCGCCTGCGATCCACAGGTGCGCATCGCCGCCGCCGATCTCGAGTGTGTCGCCCGGCACATGCAGCAGACCAGGAAGCACACGCTCGGCGAGGAAACGGTGGATCGAGATCCCCTCGGTGCGCAGCGTTCGAAACGCCTCCCATACCCACGTGTCGTCCAGGCCCTGCGGCGTGGTCGCCTGCGCACCCCGGGCGCTCATCGCGAGCCCCGCCGCCGCCACGCCGTCGCGTGCGCGACGATGTACTGGAACTTCCGCGCGTGCTCGCGAATCACGAGCGGCATCTGCTGTTCATCGACCAACTCGAACGCCTCGCCGAGGATAGCGGCCAGGCCGTCGACGCTACTGACCGAGTGCGCACCGTCGGCGAATCCCCCGAGCCACGCGCCCCTCGGCGTGAACTGCTCGCTCCAGCTGTACGGGGACGTGATGACCACGATCCCGCCCGGCCGAACCAGACCGCGCGGGCCCGAGAGTCGCGAGAGGATCGCGCGGGGGCTCGGGACGCGGCAGAGCAGGTTCGCAATCAACACCGCGTCGAAGCCCTCGAGCTCCGGCGGGACCGAGCACGCGTCCGCGCGGACAAAGGTTGCCCGCGTCCGATGGATCGCCGGATCCACGCATGCAAGCAGGCTGTCGCGGAGGGCTCCTTCGCGCGGCGCATCGAAGGGGAGCACTCCGTGGGAGCGAAGCGTCTCGCACGCCGCGATGAACGAGGCGCTGAGATCGATTCCGACCACCTCCGGGAACTGGCGCGCGAGCTCGAACGTCGCGCCGCCGACGGCGCAACCGAGGTCGAGGGCACGCGCAGACTCGACGCCGAGCCTGCTCGCGATCTCGATCGTCATCTGCGCGCACCTCCTTGGGAACGCGGTCGCTTCGCGCGGACCGATCTCGTAGGGCATCGTCGCCTCTACCGGTCCGTAGTGGAGCAGCAGGTACTGCGCGAGGAGGTCTTCGGTCTCGTAGATCCTCGCGCCAGCGTCGCGCGTGAGGTGCACGGCGTCGCTCACGAGCGGTTCCTCGGGAACGACGATGCGGAACCCGCAGTGCTGGAAGAAGTGGGGCCGGAAGTGGAAGCGCGCGAACCAGCTCGCTTCATCGCCGACGCTGACGAACGAGCCGCCGATGATCATCGAGTGCTTCCCATCGAAGCACGGCGTGCTGAAGTCGTCGTAGAGCGGGTGCGCGCGGAACTCATCGAGCGGATGGAAGTCGTCATCCAGCCAGGACCACACGTTTCCGAACACGTCGTGGTGGCGGTGCGGTCCCGTCACGCTCGCGTCGACGGAGCAAGGCGACCCGGTCGACAGCGAGAGCGCGTATCCGCGCTCGGTTTCCGCGCAGTGGCCGCTCGCCGTCCGCTCCGGTGCCGGCCTCAGCGCGTGGTGTTCGGCCTCGGTGAGAAGACGAACGCGACGGCCATCCTGTTCGCCTCGCCACGCGCAATACGCCTGCGCCTCGTGGCGATTGACCTCGACCGGCCAATCCCATCGCATGGGGACGATCTCGAAGATCGTCCGCAGCAGGTACCGGTGCAAGCCCGCGGGGCCGTCTGACACCCAGAATGTCGGCCATTTCGCGTTCCGGTAGGTCCGCCACCGCCAGCCCTCGTCCGTCCAGTAGCGACGCTCTCCATAAGCGCCGGCGCGAACGAAGGCGTCGAACTCGCCATTCGAGATCAGAGTCCACGACGCAGCGAAGGGGCGCACGTCCACGACTCGCTGCCCGTACTCGTTGTCCCAGCCGAACGATGGCCAGTCGTGCGGCTTTCCGATCGTTACACGCGTGCTCGGCACCGGCAGCAAGGGGTTCCCCGGATGCGTGTCGCCGCGGATGGGCGTCTCCGAAACGTGCTCGAGGGCCCGTGACCATCCGTCGCGCGGCCACTCGCGGGGGCGTCGAACGAGCTCGACGGGCATTTCGCGGATCAACACCGAGGACGTCTCGAGATGAATGCGCTCGTGTTCCATCGCCATGAACAGAGCCCAAAGCGGGCTGTCGTGGGTGACGGCGCCTCCCTCGAGATCCGGGTGCGTCTCGATCAGCGCGCGAACGATCTCGAAGACTTCGCGGCGGTACGCGGTGACGTCCTCCACTGCGGGCCAATCGACCTCCGCTCGAGAGAGGTCGTCCCAGCTCATCTCGTCGACGCCGGTCTCGAACAGCTTCTCGAAGTCACGACGCTGTGGTCCGTCGATGAGCCCAGCGAGCCGCAGCTTGTTGACATACAGTACGGCCGGGTGTCCATAGTAGAAGATCAGCGGGTGCCGTAGCCGATGATAGGGCGGGAGGAGGAAGGCACTCCGCCCCTGCAGCGCCGAGAACAACACCTCGGTCAGCGCCCAGCCGTTGATGAAGTAGTCGAGCACCTTGTGGCGTTCCACGTGCGAGAGATTCGGCGGTGCTACGGCCGCAATGGTTCCGTCGTCGCGCACGCCAGGGCAATCACCGGGCAGCGGTACCGCGCCGGTCCAGAACCAGTGCGTCCTTGCGCCGACGAACGGATCAGCGGAAGGAGGCGGCGGTTGCGAGTAGCGCGCGCGAATCTCGAGGTTCGGGTTGCGCGTGATATCGACACTCATTGGGGATCTCCAGCGGCATGCTTCAGATCGGGCTCGATGTTGATCTCCGCCGACGCCACGAGGTTCGCGCAACGAGCTGCCGCTTCGGCCTCCGTGTCACCCGAGGCGACGAGCCATCCGAGGTAGTCGTAGCCTTCGGGCGGAAGGCGAATGCGGTCTCCCGGCTGCGCGAAGAACACGCACTCGACGAGGTGGGGGGATCGCGCAGCGTGTGCGGGCAGGCGCGCGCTACGAAACGTTCCCGCTGTCGTCGGGTTGAAAGCGGCGCTCGCTACGTGGTGTTTCGGCGGCGAAGCCAGCGGCACTTGGACGGGAAGGCCGAGGGCGATCCTCACCGACTGCTCGACGAGGTCCACGCCGTACACCGCGCGATGAAATGCGAAGACCTCCGCGCCACCGAGGCGCAGGTTTGCCTCGATCGGAATCGCGCCGCGGGACGTCCAGCGCGCCTCGAAGTGCACGCATCCATCGCGAACGCCGAGCCTGGAGAGGACGTCGACGGCGGTCCCCTCGAGTGCGCGCTGCACGCTCGCGGGCA